>JAIXPU010000084.1 GCA_027486075.1 Streptomycetaceae bacterium
GAAGTAAGTGAGTTGCCTGCTGTTGCTCCACCAAGTCCACCAGCAACTGGGAAGATGACATCTGCACCCTGCTGCTCGAAGTTCTTAGAGATCTGAAGAGCCTTTGCTGAATCTGAGAAGCCACCAACAAATGTTCCATCCTTCTTAGCAATGTCCCAGCCAAGAACTTCAACCTTCTTGCCCTTGACCTTGTTGTAGTGAGCTACACCCTTAGCGAAACCATCCATGAAGATAGTGACAGGTGGGATGTTAAGTCCGCCGTAAGTTGCGACCTTGCCGGTCTTTGAAACTCCGGCTGCTACATAGCCAGCCTGGAATGAAGACTCGTTGGTGTCGAACTGAAGTGGCTTGAGGTTCTTAAACTTTGTTCCTGGGTAGACAGATCCATCAGGACCGTGGTCTTCTCCATCTTGGTCAACGATTGCGAAGTTAACGCTTGGGTTCGCCTTCGCTGCAGCAACGATTGCTCCGTTAATAAGGAAGCCAACACCTACGATGATGGTGCACTTCTCATCAACAAGCTTCTTAATGTTTGGACCGTAATCTGCATCTGATGCAGCTGCAAGGTACTTAACAGTTACTGATGAATTTGCCTTTGCTGCTGCATTCGCGCCTGCCCATGCTGATGCGTTAAATGACTTGTCGTCAACGCCACCGGTATCGAGTGCAAGGCATGCCTTTGTTGTTGCTGCATTTGCTGCAGGTGTTGCGCTAAATGAAAGCGCTGCTACAGCCAAAAGTGCAACAAATGTTGTTGTCTTTTTCAATTTTCCTCCAAGAAGAGTTGGGTAGTTCTGTAGCCGTGAGCCTAGTAGTTCACGCTCAACTAGAACAAAAAACACGGAAATATTCGATGGTGTGGCACGTAACAGTTTGGAAAAGTCTCAAGTAGAACTTGAGCGCTAGGCGGGGATTTTTTCCGCTGTAGCAGCGGCGAGGTTGATGGCGCTGCTCAAACGGAGCAGAGAGTTGGAGCGAATAGTGAGTTCGATTCCGCCACCCGTGATCCCGTAGCGGCGACCATAGATTCCAACTCCTTCATCAAGGATGTCGAGATACTGCTTCTTTGCCACTGAGAGCGCCACGATGTCATACATCGCCTTATCTACTCGCTTAATCACTGTGGCAAGCAAGAATCGTTTTGTTGAGTTTGTGATTGTGATGAACTGATCAGGCTCAACATTGATCATTCCGATTGGAGCGCCCTTCTTCTTGACGCCACGGGATGCGATTACCTTCAAGATTTCAGAGTCTGATCCCTGGGTGGTCACATAGACGATATCCGCCCCAGCATCTAAGACTTGGCTTGTCGCAAGAGAATATGAACCAGAGACGTACTTAACGATTGGGATTACCTTTCGCTTTGCCGCAGTAACTCCGGCTGCAAAACCTTCTTTATAGATATCTGCCTGGTCTGGATTGGCGATCATCGCCACTTTGCCGCTCTTAGATAATTGAGCTGCGCTAAAGCCTGCTAAATAAGCACCTTGATTATCTGCAAAAATCACAGATGTCACATTGAGTGCTGCAACGGATGCATCATTAATGATTGCAAAGTGAGTACTTGGATACTCAACTGCGAGGGCTTGCAGCGTTGGTGCATATCCGCTGCCGATAGCGATGATGGGGTCGCAATTCTTGGCAATAAGTGAACGGATACGCTTTTCACGGTCTGCGCTAGAGCCATCGGTAACTACCGGAACCAACTCAAAATCAAATTGCTTCTGTGCCTTTTCTAGGCCCAAGTAAGAAGCGTCATTGAAGGAGCGATCGCCACGTCCACCAATGTCATATGCCACGCCCACGGTAAGCGCAGGTTCAGCCGAGGCAGAAATTGGCAAAAGCGCAGTCGCAAGAACAGCTATGACAACGAGAAGGCGAGTCTTCATTAGAGCACTACGCCTAAATTCTTGTAGGTCGCGCTAATGGTCTCTTGAGCAACCACGCGCGCTTTCGTAGAGCCTTGATGCAAAATATCGAGCAGGTGCTTTTCATCTTCAAGTAGCTCAATTGCTTTGGCGCGAATTGGGCGCAGATATTCAACGACGACTTCAGCAACTGCAGTCTTAAAATCTCCATAGCCTTTACCTGCAAACTCATTCTCAAGATCGCTAATGGTGCGGCCAGAGAGCGCCGAATGAATCGTAAGCAGGTTACTAATTCCAGGCTTTTGGGCCAGATCAAATGTCACCTCACGTCCTGCATCAGTGACCGCGCTCTTAATCTTCTTAAGGTTTGCCTCTGGCGTATCCATGATTTCGATAACGCCTGCAACTGCTCCTGATGACTTACTCATCTTGGCAGTTGGCTCTTGAATATCGTTGATCTTGGCAGCGGTCTTAAGAATATATGCCTCTGGAATCTGGAAGGTTTGCCCGTAGCGAGAGTTAAAGCGCCCAGCTAAATCTCGAGTGAGTTCAATATGTTGACGTTGATCTTCACCGACTGGAACAAAGTGTGGTTGGTAGAGCAAGATGTCAGCTGCTTGCAACATCGGGTAGGTAAAGAGCCCCACACGCGCTGAATCTGCGCCGGCCTTTGAGGACTTATCTTTAAATTGTGTCATTCGGCTTGCTTCACCGAAGCCAGTCATGCATTCCATAATCCAACCAAGTTGATTGTGCTGTGGAACTTGTGACTGCACAAAGAGCGTTGATTTTTCAGGCGAGATTCCAAGGGCGAGCAGTTGAGCCGCAGATGCCAGGGTGCGCTTACGTAGAAGCGCTGGATCGGTTTCGACTGTGAGCGCATGTAAATCTACGATGCAGTAGAAGGCATCATGGCCATCTTGTAGTTCAACCCACTGCTTGACTGCGCCCAAATAGTTTCCAAGGTGGAAAGAATCGCTCGTTGGCTGGATGCCTGATAGGACGCGTTTCATAGCTGCAATTCTCGCACGAGTTAGTAGTTACGCGAGATCAATAAACGACCGGCTCGCTTTCCTTCCATAGAAAGCACTGTGATTCGCACGCCATTGACGCCTACAACGTCGTTAACAACGGGAATTCTTCCAAGGAAATTCATGACAAAACCACTGGCCGTTTCATAGGGCCCTTCAGGAAGCTCAATTCCAGTCTGTTGCATGAGATCTTCCAGTGAAATCAAGCCATCGACTTCAAAATCTCCTGTGTGAGATTCTTGCGAGACATCTCCTTCATCTGTGTCGTACTCATCGCGAATATCGCCAATCAGTGTTTCAACGAGATCTTCGAGGGTGACGATGCCATCGGTGCCACCGTATTCGTCCAAAACGATTGCAAGATGCTGGCGTTGGTTACGCATTTCAGTAAGGGCAGGCAGAATCGCCTTTGTTCCTGGTAAATACATGATGTTGCGCGCTAACTCTTGTATCTTCGCATTGTTATTGGCAAGGCTGGTATCGAGTAAGTCGCGCACGTGAATAAACCCAACAACTTCATCGGAAGAGCCGCGAATCACTGGATAGCGTGAGTGCGCCTTTTCAATAGCTAGCGAAATCGCTTTACCTACCGTCAGGGAAGCATCCATGAAATCAACCTCGGTACGAGGCACCATGACTTCGTGAACCTGTCGCTCGGAAGCGTTAAAGACTTCTTCCACAATATCGCGCTCTTCATCTGTCAGAGCTGCATGTCCTGCCACTAAATCAAGGAGCTCTTCTTCAGAAATCTGCGAGCGCTGCTCTTTAGGATCAATGCCAAAGATGCGCACGACAGCGCTTGTGGAGTGCGATAAGACCCAGATGACTGGGCGGAAAATTTTGGCGACGATATCGATGAAGCCAGCTGAATACATAGCTATCTGTTCGGTGCGATAGAGAGCAACTCGCTTTGGAACGAGTTCTCCAAACACTAAAGAGAAGTAAGCGATGATAAATGTCAGGCCAATAAGGGATGCAGTAGACGCAGAATCCCCTGAAAGCCCCCGTGATTCCAGCCATGGAATGAAATGATCGCCTAAACGATCAGCTCCAAGGGCTGCTGATAAGAATCCGGTAACGGTAACGCCCACCTGCAAAGTAGCGAGAAGTCGGTTGGGGTTGCTGGCAACGGAGGCAACCTTTGCTCCACGTTTGCCGCGGGTAGCTATCTGCTTAATCTGGCTCTCACGCAGTGAGACGAGAGCGATTTCAGCTGCAACGAAGATGGCGCCCAGGACAATCAGGGCAACAATCATGCCTATGGAGGTAAAGAGTGAACTACTCGGGTTAGGTTCCATGATGTGAGAAGTCTAGCGAAGCCCCTTCCTATTGGCGCCTGCCTGACATACCCTTTCCCACGCTAGCCAACCGGCTGGCGACCTCATCCTCGGACCGTCGGGCACGTACCTGCCCGGATTAGGAAGTAGAAACATGGCATCAGTCGTATTTGAAAATGC
>JAIXPU010000115.1 GCA_027486075.1 Streptomycetaceae bacterium
AAAAACTTGGGGTGAACGACGGGGCTCGAACCCGCGACATCTCGGACCACAACCGAGTGCTCTACCAGCTGAGCTACGCCCACCATGTGCTGTGCAGGGTGCTTACTTTACCCGCTTACCTCTTCAGGGGTCGAATTGTTAGCAGGGCTTGCGAAGAGCGCTGTGCGGTAATGCGCCAATTCAGCGATGGAATCTTGAATATCTCCGAGCGCGCGGTGATTGCCGGTCTTGGCAGGGGATGCGAAGTAGATCTTTGGCTGCCAGCGGCGGGCGAGCTCTTTAATCGATGAAACATCGATGGTGCGGTAGTGCAGGTACTCATTGAGCTTTGGCATATCGCGAGCAATGAAATTGCGATCGACAGAAACTGAATTACCGGCAAGCGGTGATTTACCTGCTTCAGTACCTGATGCTTGTAGGTACTCCAGAATCTTCTCTTCGGCGGCAGCCACTGATATCCCAGAAGGAATTTCAGTGATGAGGC
Organism: Streptomycetaceae bacterium; assembly: GCA_027486075.1. Lineage (GTDB taxonomy): Bacteria > Actinomycetota > Actinomycetes > Nanopelagicales > Nanopelagicaceae > Planktophila. The sequence goes on from JAIXPU010000115.1 coordinate 485, forward strand.
CTGAGGCGATATGCATATTCCGTACAAAGTCATTCATGGCATCGAGTTGGCCTTCGGTCGCATGGACAACGACATCCACGCCTTCACCAATGACGTTGAGCTCTGAATCGGTAACCAGCACAGCTATCTCAACGAGCGCGTCGGTGGCTAAATCTAGGCCGGTCATTTCACAATCGATCCAGATCAGGTGCGGGAGCTCGGTAGCCATAGGCGGAAAGGGTACCTACTGCATGGGCGCTCGCCTGCCAGGTGCGATTTCACCATTCGTTCACCTGGAGTTCACTCAGAGTCTCATTTTGAGTGGCCAACCCCAGCCATTATCTGCCCATGTCTGTTGAGCTTTCTGAGCGTCCCGCACCTCCTGCCCCGCGCGAGATCACGACACAGCCACGTAGATCAGATCAAATCTTCCGCATCGTCGTAACGATAGGTGGGATGGCATCTCTCGTCATTCTTGGACTTATTGCTCTCTTCTTATCTATTAAAGGTCTACACATTCTTACCGAAGAGAAGCTTGGATTTATCACAGGCTCTGCGTGGGAAGTAATCACTGATGACACTGGCTCTATTGCTGAATCGAAATTTGGAATCGGCGCCATGCTCGTTGGAACATTCCTATCAGCGATGATTGCAATTTTAGTTGGCGTGCCAATCTCAGTTCTTAGCGCTCTCTACTTAACTTTCTACGCAAACGGCAAAGTTAAGAAGTTCCTTATCTCTGTCATCGACTTGATGGCTGCCTTTCCTTCACTCCTCTTCGGTTTCTGGGGATTTTTCGTCTTTATGTCATCGGCCGAATATTGGGCGAAGTTAATAAATAAGTATTTAGGTTTTATTCCATTCTTTGATGTGCCGACGCCAATTTTTGAGCGCTCGCCATTTATTGCAGGCCTCGTACTTGCAATCATGATTATTCCAATCGTCACATCTATCTCACGCGAAATCTTTGATCAGACTCCGCTTGACCGCATCCAAGCCGCGTATGCGCTCGGCGCAACCCGTTTAGCAATGATTAAAGCGGTCGTAATTCCATTTGGCCGCGGTGGAATCATCGGTGGCGCCATGCTTGGACTCGGTCGCGCAATGGGTGAGACCGTTGCTGTGTACACCGTGCTCAATGTGGTTTATCAGATAAATTGGCAGATTCTCTTTGGCGCAGGTGGAAACGTTGCATCACTGATCCTGCTCAAGTTCGGTGAGGCCGGCCCAGCTGAAGTGGATGCGCTGATGGCTGCTGGCTTAGTTCTCTTCATACTTACTCTTTTGGTAAACGCTGTTGCAGATCTACTCATTAATCGCTTTGGAGGTAAGGGTCGATGACTCAGACTATTCCGACTCCGCAACGTCCGTGGCAGCCTTCTAAGACCGATCGCTTTGAGACTTTAGGCGTTTTAGTTGCAAGTTTTGTACTCGCTGGCCTCACTGTTGAATTCACTGGACTTAATGGAAAACTCGGATTTGTCGTTTCGCTCTTCTTCTCACTTTTGATTTTAAATTATGGTTTTTACTTCCAGAAGCAAGGTAAAGCCGCAGCTAAGGATTCATTGCTACAAGTCTTTACGGTCATGGCGATTGTTCTCACTCTTATTCCGATTACCAGCATCATTGCAACGGTAGTAAGCAAGGGTTACAAAGGGTTGCACTGGGGAATTCTTACCAAAGATATGGCGCTAGCTTCAGTGAACGATCCAATCGTTGCTGGTGGATTAGGCCATGCTCTTGTCGGAACCATCCTGATGGTTGGTGGCGCCCTCATCATTAGCTTCCCAATCGGCGTTCTCACCGCGCTCTACCTCACTGAAATTCGTGGGCCACTCACTCGACCAATTCGATTCTTAGTTCAAGCGATGTCTGGTGTGCCATCAATTGTGGCTGGCCTCTTCATCCTCTCTAGTTTGGTTTATCCGGTAACAAAGGCTCTCTCTGGAATGATGGGTTCTCTTGCACTCACCATCTTGATGATTCCTACAATCGCACGTACTGCTGAAGAAATGCTGATCCTGATTCCTAATGAACTTCGCGAAGCCGGCGTTGCGCTCGGTGGAACACAGTGGCGCACGGTCGCAGGTGTCATTCTTCCGGCAGCAAAGAGCGGACTTGTTACAGCAATCATTCTTGGAATCGCTCGCATTATCGGTGAGACTGCACCGCTCTTGCTCGTTACAGGCGGTGGAGATGCGCTCAATCTCAACCCTACTGAAGGCGCGATGGGATCGCTTCCTTATTACATCTGGAAGTCATTCCTTACTGGAGGAACGCCTGAAGCATTTGCGCGAGCATGGGCCGGAATGTTGGTGCTCTTGAGTTTTATCTTCATCCTCTTTGGGCTAGCACGCTACTTAAGCGGAAGAAAGGTTGGCTAAGACAATGACAGATAACAAGGGCTTTCAGGACAACGATAAGGAAGAGAAAATGACAACATCACACGCCACGCCAGCATCGCTATCCAGCGTCGCATCTGCCAGAACCATGTCCCAGCCGGGCACCACACTTCTCGGCACAGGTCTTGAGACACGTGGAGTGCATGCATGGTTTGGTAAGAAGCATGTTCTCTCTGACATCAGCCTCGATTTCGCAGCCGGTACTGTCACAGCGCTGATTGGTCCATCAGGTTGCGGCAAGTCAACATTTATTCGCACACTCAATCGCATGCACGAATTTATCCCAACTGCTGCAATGGCCGGAGAAGTTTTGCTTGACGGTAAAGATGTCTACGCTCCCGGTACAGATGTCACCAAGATTCGCTTGCGCGTAGGTATGGTCTTCCAGAAGCCAAATCCATTCCCATCTATGACTATTGGACAGAATGTTCTCTCAGGTTTGAAGCTCGCTCAGATTAAGAAGAGCAATACCGATGAACTTCTTGAATCTTGCCTGACGCGCGCAGGGCTATGGAATGAAGTAAAAGATCGCCTCGGCGAACATGGTGGAGCTCTCTCAGGTGGACAGCAACAGCGCCTCTGTATCGCTCGTTCACTTGCAGTTGAACCTCAGGTTCTTTTGATGGATGAGCCATGTTCAGCGCTCGACCCAGGATCAACCTTCAGAATTGAAGAAACGATTGCAGAGTTGGCTAAGTCGATGACTATCGTCATCGTGACCCACAATATGCAGCAGGCTGCCCGCGTCTCTGACTACACCGCCTTCTTCCTATCTGACGGTGGCCCTGGTGAAATGATTGAGGCGGCTCCTACGAGCAAAATCTTCTCTTCGCCTCAAGATAAGCGCACCGAAGATTACGTAACAGGGCGTTTCGGCTAAACCCATCTGTTCACTTTCTAGAACCGCAACGTTTACCTAATTGTGGTTCACCTGTAACGCTTCAAACGTAACTTCACCCTTGTAGGGAGTACCTACCAATTAGCACAAGGGGAATAAATGAAGTTTTCAAAGAAGGCCAAGGCTCTCGTAGTAGCCGGCTTTATTGCAGTCGCATCTGCGACACCAGCTCACGCAGTAGATCTTCAGGGATCTGGCGCATCTTTCGTTGACCCACTTCTACAAGCTTGCAAGGCAGGCTTTGCAAAGGCAACAAATCACTCTTATGTATACACATCAACAGGTTCAGGTACAGGAAAGAAGAATTCGGATTCCAGCATCGGCCAGTTCTGGTTCTCAGATTCAGCCCATACTGCAACAACAAAGCGTTCAACTGTCTTCCACGCACCAATTATCGCAGCTCCTATTGCGGTGCTCGTAAACCTTCCTGCGAAGAAAGATATCTATCTCTCTCCTGTAACAGTTGCAAAGATCTTCGCTGGTGAAATCACCAAGTGGAATGACCCAGCAATTGTTGCTGACAACAACCGCTCAGTTACAACAGTGGTTTACAAGAAAGATGCACAAGGAAACGCTGTCAAGGATAAGAGCGGTAATCCTGTAGTCCTTCGTACAGGCACAAAGGGAATCATCTACACACTTCCAAACCAGCCAATCAAGGTAGTTTTCCGCGCTGATGGATCAGGTACAACAAATAACTTCACAACATGGCTCAATGGTGTTGCACCAAGCGTTTGGACAAAGAAGGGTAACGATGCATTCACAACAGCGTTCCCAGGAAACATCAACGCATCTGGCAACATCGGACGTATCGTTGGAGCTAACCAATCACAAGGTATTGCAACACTTGCTGCAAAGACCAAGTACTCAATCACATACGCTGAGAAGAACTGGGGCGATGCCTACGGTCTTCGCGCAGCTTACGTAGGCAATGCAACTGGAAACTTTACATACCCAGATTCAGGTGCAGTTTCTGCCTTCTTAGGTGAAGCAAAACAGGATGATAACGGAATCGTGACCTACGATTACGGCACAAAGGTTGCAGGCGCTTACACACTCGGTATCATCTCTTACATGCTCGTTGAGACAGAGTATAAAGATAAGGCCCAGGGCGCTGCAGTAAAGCAACTTGCTGAGCACATCTTGTCTCCAGCATGTTCTGCAGTTGATCCAAAGCTTGGATATGTGGTTGTTTCAGGCACATTCCTTGAAAAGGCTAAGGCGCAGATTGCGAAGATGAATAAGTAACCACTTAGATAAAGAAATTGGGTAGTCCACTTCGGTGGGCTACCCAGTTTTATTTTGGCAGCCTAGATATGTGTGCCCGGCTGGAATCGAACCAGCGACCTACCGCTTAGAAGGCGGTTGCTCTATCCGACTGAGCTACGGGCACTTGTGAGGAACATCTGTGTTTGCGGAGTAAGTCTACCGAAGCATTGACGGGTAGAGTCTCGCCTTATGGCTGAGTTCATTTATACGATGAAGAAGGCGCGTAAAGCGCATGGTGAGAAGGTAATTCTCGACGACGTAACTTTGATGTTTCTGCCTGGCGCAAAGATTGGTGTTGTTGGCCCAAACGGTGCAGGTAAGTCAACCGTTCTACAGATCATGGCAGGCTTGCAGCAACCATCAAATGGCGAGGCCTACTTGTCACCTGGCTACTCAGTCGGAATTCTTCTCCAAGAGCCGCATTTAAATGAAGAGAAAACTGTTCTTGAAAATGTGCAAGAAGGTGTTGCTGAAACCATGGAGATGGTCCGCCGCTTCAACGAGATTTCAGAAGAGATGGCAAACCCTGATGCTGATTACGACAAGTTATTGGCCGAGATGGGCGAGCTGCAAGAACAACTCGATCACCGCAATGCTTGGGAACTTGATTCACAACTTGAGCAAGCGATGGATGCGCTTCGTTGCCCACCAGGGGATGCTGATGTGAAAGTTTTATCTGGTGGAGAAAAGCGCCGTGTAGCGCTCTGTAAGTTGCTCCTTGAAGCACCAGATCTTTTGTTGCTTGATGAACCTACCAACCACCTTGATGCTGAATCAGTTCTCTGGCTCGAACAACATTTAAGTAAGTACCCAGGCACAGTCGTTGCGATTACCCACGATAGATACTTCTTGGACAACGTTGCACAATGGATTCTCGAACTCGATCGTGGTCGCGCATATCCTTACGAGGGCAACTACTCGACCTACCTTGAGACAAAGTCTGCGCGCCTAAAGGTTGAAGGCCAGAAAGATGCCAAGCGCGCAAAGCGACTTACCGAAGAACTCGAATGGGTTCGCCAGAATGCAAAGGGGCGCCAAGCCAAGTCAAAGGCTCGCCTTGCTCGTTATGAAGAGATGGCAGCTGAAGCAGACAAGATGCGTAAGCTGGACTTTGAAGAGATTCAGATTCCACCAGGACCACGTCTTGGAAACATTGTTGTAGAAGTCTCTAATCTGACAAAGGGCTTTGGAGACCGAGTTCTTATTGATGATCTCTCATTCTCACTTCCTCGCAACGGAATCGTTGGCGTTATCGGGCCTAACGGTGCTGGTAAGACCACACTCTTTAAGACAATTCTTGGTATGGAACAACCTGATTCAGGCGAAGTCAAAATCGGCGAGACCGTAAAGATTTCCTATGTCGATCAGTCACGTGGTGGTATCGATCCAAAGAAATCTCTCTTTGAAGTTGTCTCTGACGGTCTTGATTTTATGAAGGTCGGCCAGGTTGAAATGCCTTCACGTGCTTACGTTGCAGCCTTTGGCTTTAAGGGCCCAGATCAACAGAAGCCTGCCGGCGTTTTATCAGGTGGAGAAAGAAACCGACTTAACTTGGCGCTCACGCTCAAGCAAGGTGGAAACTTACTTCTCCTCGACGAACCTACAAACGACCTCGATGTAGAAACACTGGGATCTCTAGAAAATGCGCTCCTAGAATTTCCTGGTTGCGCAGTTGTGATTTCTCACGATCGTTGGTTCTTGGACCGCGTAGCCACACATATCTTGGCTTACGAAGGTGATTCGAAGTGGTTCTGGTTTGAAGGTAACTTCGAATCCTACGAAGAGAACAAGATTGCACGTTTGGGTGCAGAGGCAGCTCGCCCTCATCGTGTCACGTATAGAAAGCTCACACGCTAATGATTTACACCAATCAACAATTTGTTCGCTGGGATGACATTGATGCATTTGGTCATGTCAACAATGCAAAATATCTGACCTATATCCAAGAAGCTCGCTTTTTGTGGTCTCCGTTTATGGAGATGGTTGTCGCTAAAGCTGAAGTTGATTACCTGGTGCCGATTTATGTGGGTGGACGTTTCTACGACATCACTCTATGGGTAGAACATATTGGGAATTCATCATTTACCTTGGGATATGAAGTAATCGGCGATAACGGCGTTGTTCATGCAAAGGTTAAAACAGTGCAGGTCGCTGTCTCTATGGAGACCAAGAAGTCTCGTCCACTGACAGATCCAGAGCGTGAATTCTTGAAGCAGCACCTCAAGGCTTAATGTGGAGCGCGATACCACCAATTACTACGAAGAATTTGGGGGAGAACCCTTCTTCGCTGATTTGGTTTCACAGTTCTATGCAAACGTAGCAACCAATGAAATCTTGCGCCCGATGTATCCAGAATCAGATATGAAGGGTGCGGCGCGCAGGTTACAAATCTTTCTCGAACAGTATTGGGGCGGACCAACTACCTATCAAGAAGAGCGTGGACATCCAAGGTTACGTATGCGCCATGCTGGCTTTCATATCAATCCTGCTGCTCAAGATGCTTGGCTTGATTGCATGCGCAAAGCTGTCGATGGCATGGAGATGAAGGCTGAACACCGTGAAAAGTTATGGCGCTATCTTGAAGGCGCAGCGCACCATATGGTCAACGCCTTAGATTAAAGAGCTTTACTTCTTTGATTTGTTGCCAACGGTGAGAATCTCTCCGTTGCGGATGTACCAGAGCACGCCCTTCTTATCGCGTACTTGAGTAATTCGAAGACCTACTCGCTCCACTTTTCCTTCAACATCCTGCACGTGAACGTCATCGCCAACGCCGTATTGATCTTCAATTAACATAAAGATTCCTGAAAGAACATCGCGCACCAAGGTCTGTGCACCAAGACCAAGTGCGACACCGATAACACCGGCGGATGCGATCACTGGACCGAGGTTAAATCCAAACTCACCAAGTGCCATACCGGCTGCGATGATCCAAACGGCTGCGTTAAAGGTTGAGCTAAATACGGTTCCGATTGTGCGAGCACGTTCTGCTTGGCGCTTTGCAGTTCCAGGACCAGGCCTTAGGTCTGCATGTGCCAGACGAGCAATAGCGCGATTGATGGCGCGATGGCCAGCCATATGGCTTATTACGGCAATCAGGAGGATGACTAGAACCCGAAGCGGGGCGCCATTGAACCAATCCCAGATGGCCTGCGTGCGCTCGTTCATAGCGGTAAGGGTAGTGAAATCTTTATCAAAACTTCACCATTAAATGCCCCAATGCTCCACCCTTTTGAGGCAATATAACCCAATCAACGCGAGCCACGCGTTGGAAATAGAGGTCACTATGAACCGCACACTGGTGCTCAACGCCACCTACGAACCGCTGGGTGTTGTCACTGATAGACGTGCGCTCATTCTCGTGCTGAACAATCGCGCGACTATGGTTGAAGCATCCGGAACTGTTCTTCACTTCTCTTCAGGTCAATTAGATCTTCCATCTGTTATTCGCCTCAATAAATTTGTAAAGATTCCTTATCGCCATGCAGTTCCACTTTCACGTCGCGCAATCTTTGCTCGCGATGGTGGACGTTGCGTCTACTGCCATGCACCTGCAACATCGATTGATCATGTGATCCCTCGTTCTCGTGGCGGCGGTCACAACTGGGAGAACGTTGTAAGTGCATGCCACAAATGCAACCATCTCAAGGCAGATAAGCCGCTCAAGGAACTTGGCTGGAGATTGCGGGCGCTGCCACGTGAACCTGTGGGAGCTGCTTGGAGAATTCTTGGTACCGGACGAACCGAATCGCGTTGGTTGCCTTACCTTGAACCATTTGGCGTCACTGCAGCCACTGCATAGACTGCGCACATGATGAAGCAACTTTCTGACATCGCTTTAGCTGCACCACGAATCAATCAAGAACCAGGCGCAATGCCAGGTGAGGGACTGACAGCAGTCCAGACATTTTCATACTTCGTTGCAGTGCCCATCGTGCTCTTTGTTGTGATCTCAGTGCTGGTCTGGGCCCTTGATGGTGGAAGAAAGAAGAGCCGAAGCTCTTCCTCTGTCATCACTCACATCGAATAGTTATTTATCGGCCGCTCTGGCCTTGAGCGCACGAGACATCGCATCGCGACCTTCAGTCACAGATCTGCGCAGAGCATTCGATGCATCTTTGCCTGTGACATCTAGCCAGTGCTGCGCCTTCTTTACTGTCTCTTCGCTAATGACCCATGATGGGAATAACAAGGTTGCAGTGGTTTCAGCGATTTCAAAGCCTTTGGTCTCCCAGACTTTCAAGATTGCATCGAAGTACTGATCAACAAATTCAGCGAGAAGTTCATGATGAATATTCTCGTTAAATCCACGGCACATATATGAGTGGATTGTGTTGGACAAGTTATCTGTTGTCACAGATTTAAATGCCGCCGCCTTTGCTTCCTTAGTGGGAATCGCAGCGTGGGCGTAGGCGGTGTACTGCTTGCCGTGTGCTGTGTTGTCCTTGGCAGATTCTGCCGCAATCTCAGCTGGACCAAATACTCCGCGCTTTACGCCGCAGATAAAGATGTACCAGCGGATTTCAGCATC
>JAIXPU010000078.1 GCA_027486075.1 Streptomycetaceae bacterium
CCTGCAATTTCATGCCAGCCAACAGCATGGCAGGCGTGAAAGATTAGTTTGATTCCAATAAAGCCGAGTACTACCGAAAGTCCACGACCGATATGGATAAGTCTTTCCATCAGTCCACCAATAAGGAAGTAGAGCTGGCGCAGACCCATGAGAGCAAAGACATTGGCTGTGATCACGATATATACGTTCTGAGTAAGCCCGAAGATTGCTGGGATTGAATCTAAGGCAAAGAGTAAATCTGTCAGACCTAGTGCAATTAGTGCGATGGTGAATGGCTTTACGCCGCGCTCTTGGAGCACGCGAATAATGCCGCTCTCTTTCTCATCTTCACCATGTGTTGCGCTCTCGGCATAGAGCTGAATTGCTGTGTAGAGCAAGAAGGCTCCAAAGACGAAGAAGACCGCTTCAAATCGAGCGATGACGGCAGCACCCACACTGATTGCAATAACACGGAGAATTAAGGCGATAACAATTCCAGCAAGTAATGCAAGCTGCTGACGTTCTTTAGAGATCTTTAGCTTGGCGAGAATAATGACAAAGACAAAGAGATTGTCGAAGGAGAGTGAGTATTCGGTGAGCCAGCCCGCAAAAAACTCCTGCTGCGCTTGTGAATCAATCCAACCCCCAAGTGAGATACCGAAGCCGATTGCCAAGCTGACGTAAAAGGCGGTCCACATGAGGACTTCGCGCATAGAGGTCTCTTTATTGCGATTTTTAATCGCCCAAGTGAAGTCAAAGGTAAGGATTGCAAGTAGTGCAACAATTGTGATGAGCCACTCAGTAGTAGAAACCATTACGGGAGACTAGCATTGCCCATCGTGAGCGAAGATCAACTCGAAGGCTTATTTAGTGAGATTGAATCACTTTTTAGCGCTCACCAATCACTAGTACGCGTAGTTCTCTCAGGTCGTCGTCGCAATATGCAGACTCCTCATGGGCGCATCGATATGCGACCTGTGCTCATCAAGAGTGCGTTGCAGATTCAACTTACCTATAGCGATGGCCGAGCCATGACGACAAAGAACTATTTGCCTGATGAAACACCACTAGCTGAGCTTCTGCGCGCCGGCTTTGCCAATATTTTGCTAGAGCAAACTTCTGGCTCAATGAGCGTTCGTATTACAAAAAAGGGTGAGCCACTGATTCATCGCACCAGCGAGAAGAAGGAACAAGTACTTGAGCACGATCGCACCAAGTCACGTCTACTTCAGCCTTCAGATCCCTTTCTTATCGCTGTGGGAATTTCGGATAAGGAAGGCAATCTCAAGCCAAGTAAAGCCGATAAGTATCGCCAAGTGGAAGAGTTCTTACGCCTGCTTACACCTGCACTCACGAGCGCAATTTCTGCTGGACATATTCCAACTCCAACCCAAGAGAAGCCGCTCACAATTGTTGATCTGGGATGCGGCCATGCCTACCTGACATTTGCTGCACATCAATATCTGCGCAGCCAAGGTTTACCGGTATCGGTTATCGGCATTGATGTTAGAGCGACTTCACGAGATCGCAATAATGAGATTGCCCAGCAATTGGGGATTGCAGACAGTATTGAATTTAGAGCCGAAGAGATTGCTGATACCTCTTTAACAAAAGCTGATGTTGCTATTGCACTTCATGCCTGTGATACCGCAACTGATGATGCTATCGCCTGGGCTATCAACGCAGGATCTGGGCTGGCGCTAATTGCGCCTTGCTGCCACCACGATATTCAGGCGCAGATGAATGAGATCCCCGAGCCTTGGTCGATGATGACGCGTAATGGAATTATGAAAGAACGACTCGGTGATCTGCTTACTGATGCTCTTCGTATGCAGATTATGAAGTTACATGGATATCGCGTCGAGGCAATTGAATTCATTGGCGGTGAACACACTCCTCGAAATCTCATGATTCGTGCGGTAAAGACTGGAGCTATCGCTGATTCGGTAGAAGAGCAGCGCTACGAACAGATGCTCTCGCTCTGGAAAGTTAAACCTGCGCTAGCAGCCCTGCTGAGCCGTTAGACTTACCGCCATGTCCAAGGTTCTTGCATCGCTGCCTGTCGGCGAAAAAGTCGGCATCGCATTTTCTGGCGGTCTCGACACTTCTGTCGCCGTCGCCTGGATGCGCGCTAAAGGTGCGATTCCGTGCACCTACACCGCAGATTTGGGTCAGTACGACGAGCCAGATATCGATTCAGTTCCAGGACGCGCTAAGGAATACGGCGCAGAGATTTCAAGATTAGTTGATTGCAAAACTCCACTCGTTGAAGAAGGTTTGGCAGCCCTTGCTTGTGGCGCCTTCCATATCCGTTCTGGCGGAAAGCAATACTTCAATACAACTCCCCTAGGTCGCGCAGTAACTGGCACGCTCTTGGTACGCGCCATGTTGCATGACAAGGTTGAGATTTGGGGAGATGGATCAACCTATAAAGGTAATGACATCGAGCGTTTTTATCGTTACGGACTCTTGGCTAATCCCAACTTAAGAATTTACAAGCCTTGGCTTGATGCAGACTTTGTGCGCGAACTCGGTGGACGTAAAGAGATGTCTGAATGGCTGGTGGCTAATAAGTTGCCATATCGCGACAGCACCGAGAAGGCTTATTCCACAGATGCCAATATTTTGGGTGCAACACACGAAGCTAAGAACCTCGAGAATCTTGATGCATCAATTGAAATTGTTTCACCAATCATGGGCGTGAAGTTCTGGGATTCAAGCGTTGCCATCGCATCTGAAGATGTGAAGATTCAATTTGTGCAAGGTCGCCCCGTTGCTATCAACGGTAAAGATTTCTCAGATGTTGTAGCTCTCATGAATGAAGCCAATGCCATTGGGGGTCGCCACGGTCTTGGAATGGCTGATCAGATTGAGAACCGCATCATCGAAGCAAAATCTCGTGGAATCTACGAAGCCCCTGGAATGGCGCTGCTCTTCATCGCTTACGAACGCTTACTTTCTGCCATTCACAACGAAGACACTATTGCTAACTATCACGCCGAAGGTCGCCGCCTTGGACGCTTGTTATACGAAGGTCGTTGGCTTGATCCACAGAGTTTGATGCTTCGTGAATCACTGACACGCTGGGTGGCATCTGCAATCACTGGTGAGGTAACGCTGCGTCTGCGCCGCGGTGATGACTATTCAGTCATCAATACCACTGGCCCTGCGCTGAGCTATCACCCAGATAAGTTGTCGATGGAGCGCACAGAAGATGCGGCATTCGGTCCTACCGATCGCATCGGTCAATTAACTATGCGCAATCTCGATATTGCCGATACTCGTGCAAAGCTCGAGATGTATCGCGATCAAGGCCAACTCGGTGGCGGAGATTTCAACCTAATTAAGGAGCTAGAAAATTAATAGTGTAACTAGAAAAGTCCTGGCAGCGATTTTCGTCGTTGTCCTAATCGCCGCAACCATCCTCGGAGGAATTCAATTGACCGGATCAGAATCAACCAAGCTTCCTGCAGTCTCAGCGGTTGCAGGTCAGACTCCAACAATCTCAAAGCCTGACGGGACTCCACCTGCCAAACTCGTATTTGAAGATGTCATTGTTGGAACTGGAGCTGAGGTTCTTCCAACTTCAACTCTGACTGTGCACTATGTCCTGATGACTTGGTCAGATGGCAAGCTCATTGAATCTTCATGGTCCGGAGAACCGGCAACTTTCCCACTGGCACAAGTTGTTCAGGGTTGGCAGCAAGGTCTACCAGGTGCAAAAGAAGGTGGACGCCGCCTCTTGGTCATCCCACCAGATATGGGCTATGGCGCATCTGGTGCGGGACCAATTAAGCCAAATGAAACTCTGATTTTCGCAGTCGACATTATCAAAGTCGCCTAGTACTTCAAGAGTTACTTCTTCTTAAACCAGACAGTTGTTCCAGCTGGAATTTTTCCATTTACCAGCGGTTTAGAAGAGAGCAAGATTTCACCCTTGGGCATGGCGTATTCCTGCGCTCTAAAGTTTGTGATGCAGTGCCAGCCATTAGGCCTTGAGAAGTGAAGCACTGACACATCGCTGGTCTTGTGCCACTTAATCTCCTCCTTAGTCTGCAGCTCTTTACGTAGCTCTAGCGCGCGGCGATAGGTAGCAAGTGGGGAATGAGCATCTTTTTCTTCAACTTCGACAGAGTAATTGCCGAACCAACTTGGTTGTGGCAGGTGCGCTCCGCCTGTGCCAAAGCCAAATGATGAACCTGACTTTGTCCATGGCAGCGGCACACGGCAACCATCACGGCCCTTATCAATCTTGTGGTTGCGCAGATACTGCGGATCTTGGATGGAAGACTCTGGAATATCTGTCACTTCATGAAGACCTAGTTCTTCCCCCTGGAACATGTAGGTACTTCCCGGAAGCGCCAAGATATAGAGCGTTGCTGCAAGACCGTTATTTGTTCCAGATTCCATATCTAGCGGATGAGATGTGCCATTGCTCAACATCCAATCACGACGATTTACGGCCGGGTTCAGGCCCATCTTCGTTGCGTGACGAATCTGATCATGATTAGAAAGAGTCCAAGTGCACGTAGATTTATTCTTCTCAGCAAGCTCAATCGCCTCTTGAGTCGCATTCTTATATGCGCCGGCTTCAAAAGGAGTATCGATAAAGCGGAAGTCAAAGCACTGACCTAAAGTCTTTGTGCTGGCATAGAGCGGCAAGCGTTCTGGGTGGACGAAGGCTTCAGCAACAGCAACTCGTGGGGGATCGTAGGTATTAAAGAGTTTGCGCCATTCTTTATAAATCTTAAAGAGGTCATCGCGATCGGCCAAGATTCCTTTGCCTTTACTGCCGCGCTGTTCCAGCCCTTCAAAGACATCAAGATTACGCAGTGGCTCAGATAAATCCTTCTTCAGGGCGTGAGCCACATCAATTCTGAATGCATCAACGCCGCGATCTGCCCAGAACTTAAGAGTCTTAAGGAAGTCTCTCTGGATTTCTGGGTTATCCCAATTGAAGTCAGGTTGTTCTGGTGCAAACCAGTGCATGTACCACTGATTATGTTTTCCACCCATCACAGATTCGTGGGTCCACGCACTTGGCGCAAAGTGTGAAACCCAATCAGTTGGTGGAAGTTCACCTTTCTTGCCGCGGCCATCACGGAAGATGTATCTATCGCGGGCCTTTGAGCCAGGTTTGGCAGCGATTGCCTCCTTAAACCATTCGTGCAAATTGGAAGAATGATTAGGAACGATATCTACATAAACTCTGATGCCTACTTTATGAAGCGCGGCCAACATTTCATCAAAGTCAGCAAGCGTTCCTAGTTTCGGATCTACATCGCGATAATTGTCAACGTCGTATCCGCCATCGACTAGCGCAGATGGATAGAACGGGCTCAGCCACACAGCATCGATATTGAGAGACTTCAAGTATGGAATGCGAGAAGTGATTCCCTTAAGGTCTCCGATTCCATCACCATTTGAATCGGCGAAGCTACGTGGATATATCTGATAAACCGAGGCTTGGCGCCACCAGTTCTTATCTTTGCTGAGGCCTTGTGACTTAGACATGTGTGGAACTCTACGCAAGCAGAGCAACCTCTGATAGCCAAATGAAGAAAATGTGACAGAAATGAAACATTTTTGCAGTTTTGTGCAGAGCCGTTATAAATTCCCTATTCTTACCCCTATGTCCTTAATGTTGACCTTGGATTTGCTTGCCACCTTCGCCTTTGCTCTCGTTGGTGCAAGAGTTGCCGCAGATAAAGGACTCGATTACGGGGGAGTCGCATTTATTGCGGCCGTAGCTTCACTTTCTGGTGGAACGCTTCGAAATGTCTTCCTAGGTATTCGCCCTGTTTGGATTATCGATCCATGGATAGTCCTGAGCGTTATCGCTGCAGTTCTTTTAACTTTGGTATTCAGGCGCGTGACTCATATCGGAAAGACGCTTCTCATCATGGATACCTTCGGACTTGCAGTGGCCGCCATGTCTGGCACTCAACTTGCATACGAGATGGATGTTGTCTGGTTTGGTGCAATCTTTCTTGGCGTCATTACCGCGGTCACCGGGGGACTGGTCCGAGATGTGCTCTGCCAATTAGAGCCGGTACTGCTACACCGTGAAACCATTGGGACATCAACCCTGATTGGCGCATCCACTTATGTCGCACTTCACGGACTTGGCTTTGCCGACAACGTCTCAGCAATTGTTGGGGGATTAGTTGTAATTGCGACACGCTTGATATCGATTAAATTCGATCTTCACCTGCCAAAATTTGAAAAGAAGTAGCGCCTCTATGCTCTTTCACAAGCAAGCCCTGTAGGTTTCTCCCATGTCCACTGAGCTTGAGATTCTCAAATCGCTCGAATCTGAAGCGATTGAAATCTTCCGCGAAACAGCTGCCAGTTTCAAAAATCCAGTCCTGCTTTATTCCATAGGTAAAGACTCATCTGTTCTTCTGCACCTAGCCAAGAAAGCTTTCTATCCAGCGCCCATCCCATTTAAATTGCTTCATATCGATAGCACTTGGAACTTTAAAGAGATGATCACCTTTAGAGATCGAATTGTTGCTGAAGGAAAGTTCTCGCTCATTGCCCACTCCAATCAAGAGGGCATAGATAATGGAATGAACCCTTTTGACTTCGGTATCTCTGAATACATTCGAGTCATGAATACTGTTCCACTGCGAGAAGCTCTTGATCTCTACGAAGTAGATGCTGCAATCGGAGGATCTCGCCGCGACGAAGAGAAATCTCGCGCTAAGGAGCGAATCCTGAGCGTGAGAGAAGCGGGCCATCGCTGGGATCCTCGTGCGCAACGCCCTGAACTCTGGCGCACTCACAATGCAAAACTTGCACCGGGTCAGACGATGCGAGTCTTTCCCGTCTCTGATTGGACCGAACTCGATATCTGGCGCTATATCGCTCTAGAAAACATCGAAGTAAATCCACTCTACTTTTCAAAAGTTCGCCCTGTCGTCAAGCGCGGCAAGCAACTCATCATGGTCGATGATGAGCGTTATCAGCTCAACGACGGCGAAGAGCCCGAGATGAAAGAAGTTCGCTTTAGAACTTTAGGGTGCTATCCGCTGACAGCTGCAGTCGAATCCACCGCAACAAACGTGGCAGAAGTTGTCGAAGAGGTATTTCAGGTAAAGCTCAGCGAACGCGCAACCCGCTTGATTGATGGCGAGAATGAAGATTCCATGGAGAAGAAGAAGCGCGAGGGATACTTCTAATGAAGATACCTGTAGTGCGCCTTCTTACTTGTGGCAGCGTCGATGATGGCAAGAGCACGCTTATCGGTCGTCTACTTGTTGAAACCGACAGCATTCCTCACGACACAGTCGATACCACTCGCAAAGTACGCCGTGCCGGTTCCACAATTCCTGCCGGCGAAATTGATTTCAGTCTACTCACAGATGGACTTGAGGCAGAGCGCGAGCAAGGCATCACTATCGATGTTGCTTATCGCTCAATGTCACTTCTTGATGGACGACGTCTGATCATCTCTGATGCACC
>JAIXPU010000058.1 GCA_027486075.1 Streptomycetaceae bacterium
GAATCATGGCGTGGTCCACCCTTAGCAATCTCGGGTGCGATATCAAATAACTTTTCATATTCGTTAATCAGCGCATCGACTGCGGTTGGTTCAACGGCTGCAACAAGATCAACCAAGGTATTAACGCCATAGGCTTCAATAGACATACCGAGCGCAATCTGCGCACTTGTCTTATCGCCATCGGTAACTGCAACAAAGCGCATATTGTCACCGAAGCGCGCAACCTTAAGATTTTGTGCGGTGTACCAGCCAATGGCAGCGCGCATCCAATGTGAAATTCGGGTAGAGACCGTTACATCGCTGACGTGGCCCGCCACAATTTTGCGAGGCAGATGCAAACGTGCCTGTATATGTCCATGCTCGCGATCACCATGCGCTGCTTGATTAAGATTCATGAAATCCATATCAATGCTCTCCCATGGCAGGGCAGAGTTAGCCTGGGTATGGAGATGCAAGATCGGAACTTGTAGCGCAGTAAGACCGGCAATCCACATCTTCGCCGGTGAAAATGTATGCATCCAGACAATTACACCGATGCACTTTGGGTTAGCAGAAGCCTCTAAACAGATGGCCTTAATGCTCTCGGGGGTAGTTAGTACTGGTTTCCAGGTTGCCTTAATTGGAACGTTTGTTGCTGCGTTCAGGGTTGCAACTACTTCTTGTGACTGCTGTGCAACCTGTGCCAAAGTTTCTTCACCGTAGAGAGACTGGCTTCCAGTAAGGAACCAGATTTCTAGACCATTATCTTGTAACGATTTCACTAGTACTCCCCCGTGGATTTTTCGTGAATACTACATGAGCGTTAGTGAATAGAAAATGGCTCCACACTAATTTCAAGTTCGCCCCGCAAGATATGAATCTTTCCACGGCCGTAGCTCTGCCACTTATCTGTATAAATCAGCGCAGTGTTCTCATCAATCCCAATCAGCGCCGTTGTGGCATCAGGGCGAAGCACAAAGGCGGTAACGCGTTCAGGCAGCCAGCCCAGCATCTTGTCGTAATGTGGAATCACTTCAATGCCGGGAACTATTCCTAAACCAGCGCTGTGGTGGGATCTACGTATTCCCATGATCGTTCCACCAAAGGCCATCGCGCCCGCTGAGCAGCCTGCAAGTGATGAGCCGTTTTCCCAAGCGGCGACAATCGCTGCCCACGCAGGAGAGCCTTTAAACACATCTGCAATCCGGTGAGGGTCTCCTCCAGAAAAGTAAATCAAACCAGCGCCTGCAATCGCATCAACAAATTCCTGGTTAAAGGCATCTTCTCTTTCATGGATAGGTAAGTAGACCCATTCACTACCGATTCGCTCTGCTTGTTCTCGCCCCAAGCGTTGCCATTTATCGCGGCTGGCAGATCCTTCATGTGAAGAGGCGGTAGGAATCTGTACGAAAATGTTTTTCTTTCCCCGTGAAATAGCGAGATGCAGGAGTTCACTTTCAAACTCCTGCATCTGCGGTGAATATTCACCAGAACCGACAAGCGCTAGCGCACCTGCGTTCAATTTCATGGTGTGCCTTATGCCATAGCCTTCTTGAGATTTTCATCAATTGATGCCAAGAACTCCTGTGTAGTTTGGTAGGGAGCATCCTTAGAGATCAGAAGTGCAAGATCCTTAGTCATCTTTCCTTCTTCTACAGTCTGAATACAGACCTGCTCGAGAGTCTTTGAGAACTTTGCCAACTCTGCGTTGTTATCAAGCTTTGCGCGGTGGGCAAGGCCCTGTGTCCAGGCAAAGATAGATGCAATTGGGTTTGTTGAAGTCTCTTTACCTGCCTGGTGGTCGCGGTAGTGGCGTGTCACAGTTCCGTGAGCTGCCTCTGATTCGCAGACCTTTCCATCTGGAGTCATCAATACCGATGTCATCAAACCAAGTGAGCCGTAACCCTGTGCGACGGTATCTGACTGCACATCGCCGTCGTAGTTCTTACATGCCCAAACGTAGCCACCTTCCATGCGAAGTGACATAGCGACCATGTCATCGATGAGACGGTGTTCGTACCAGATACCAGCTGCCTCAAATTGCGCCTTGAACTCTGCTTGGTAGATCTCTTCAAAGATATCTTTGAAGCGACCGTCATAGGCCTTCAGGATTGTGTTCTTCGTTGAGAGATAGACAGGGAACTTGCGAAGAAGTCCGTAGTTAAGGGATGCGCGAGCAAAGTCGCGGATTGAATCATCAACGTTATACATCGCCATAGCGACGCCGGATGATTCAAATTTAAAGACTTCAAACTCTTGCGCTGCCCCGCCACCTTCAGGAACGAAGGAAAGTGTGAGCTTGCCTGGTCCTGGAATCTTCAGATCTGTTGCACGGTACTGATCACCAAATGCGTGGCGACCAATGACAATTGGCTTAGTCCAGTGAGGAACTAATCGTGGCACATTGCTGATGATGATTGGTTCGCGGAAGATAACTCCACCCAAGATATTGCGGATAGTTCCGTTAGGAGATTTCCACATCTTCTTAAGGCCAAACTCTTCAACACGAGCTTCATCCGGGGTAATAGTTGCGCACTTAATTCCAACGCCATGCTTTTGAATTGCACGAGCAGAATCAATGGTGACTTGATCATCGGTGGCATCACGATGTTCCATGCCAAGGTCGTAGTACTCAAGATTGACATCGAGGTAAGGCAAAATCAACTTATCTTTGATGAACTGCCACATGATGCGAGTCATCTCGTCGCCATCTAGTTCAACGACTGTACCTTGTACTTTGATCTTTGACATATTACATATCCTTTACATCAGCTTGTTTTGCACGCACTGCTTCTGCAGCCTCTTTCAATGAAGCGATTTCAGAATCTGTGAGCTTGCTTTCGACAACCTTACGAATGCCAGACCTACCAAGTTCGGCTTCCACTCCCAGGTAGACGCCAGAGATTCCGTATTCGCCATCAACCCATGCGCAGACCGGCATGATCTCGCCAGAATCTTCGATGACCGCCCTTGCCATGCGAGCCGCTGCTGCTGATGGCGCGTAGTAAGCAGAGCCTGTCTTAAGGAGCGCAACAACTTCAGCGCCACCGTTACGAGTGCGATCTACCAGCTCATCAATTTCAGCTTGTGACAATTTATCTGAAAGCGGTACGCCATTGACAGTGCAACGACTTGGCACAGGCACCATCGTGTCACCGTGCGAACCAAGAGTCAGCGTCTTCACTGATCCAACTTCAACGCCGAGTTTTTCAGCAACAAAGTTGGTGAAGCGAGCAGTGTCGAGCATGCCAGCCTGACCCATCACGCGATTCTTTGGAAAATTAGTGGCAATCTGCGCAAGCGCTGTCATCTCATCAAGTGGGTTAGAGACCACGATGATGACTGCGTTTGGTGAATGCTTAGCGATATTTTCTGCAACACCTCGGACGATTCCAGCGTTAACGCCAATCAAATCCATACGGCTCATACCTGGCTTACGTGGAAGTCCTGCAGTAATGACTACAACATCAGAGTTTGCGGTCTTTTCATAACCTGCGCCTTCAGGAGTTGTGGTTGCGCCCGTTATCTTTGTTTCAAAGCCTTCGATAGAACGAGACTGGTTCATATCAAGAGCCAACCCCTCAGGCTTTCCTTCGAGAATATCTGTGAGTACAACTTCATCAAAGATTTTGTATTCAGCGAGCCGAAGAGCGGTAGTTGAACCGTAGAAACCTGCACCTACAACGGTGACTTTCTTTGCCATAGTGATCCCTTTGAGCGTGTTGACCCAATACTTTGATATCGGGTTATCTTGATATCGAGCGAACTCTACAACCCCTTAGGAAGGGCGATTGCCAGCCCAAAGAGCACAAGCGCAATTGCAAGAGGTAGATAGCGCTCAAATTTACGTTGGTTCCATTGTGCGAGGGCAATCACAGCTGTTCCGGCTGAAATCGCAAGGGCGCCAGAGCGAACAAATCCCACGGCACCCGCAATGACACCGAGCGCAATAACGATGTATGCCACGCGAAGTTGTAGTGAAGTTATCGCTCGCATGCATCAACCACATTCGTTAAGAGCATGGCGCGAGTCATAGGTCCAACTCCGCCAGGCATTGGCGCAACAAAAGAAGAAACGTTCATGACTGATGGATCCACGTCGCCAACGAGACCAGTATCAGTACGAGAGATTCCTACATCGAGAACGGTAGAGCCAGCTTTGACCATGTCGCCTTTAAGGAAGTGTGGCTGTCCGATGGCAGCAATCACAATATCTGCACGTCGTGTATGTGAAGCTAAATCTTTTGTGCCGGTATGCGTCAGAGTCACAGTGGCATTCTCTGCTTTGCGTGTAAGTAGTAATCCGAGTGGACGACCCACAGTAAGTCCGCGACCAATTACGACGACCTCAGCACCTGCAAGTGGAATCTTGTAATGATTAATCAGCTCAACAATTCCGCGCGGAGTACATGGAAGCGGTGCGGCATAACCTGCAACGAGTCTCCCCAAATTCATCGGGTGCAAGCCATCGGCATCTTTATCAGGATCAATCGCTTCCAGAATTGTCTGGGTATTGATTGCGCCAGGAAGCGGAAGCTGAACAATGTAACCAGTGCAATCTTTTGCCGCATTGAGATCGCCAATTACGGCAAGGACATCTGCTTGTGTTGCAGTTGCCGGTAAATCAATGCGGATTGAATTGATACCTACCTGCTGGCAATCACGATGTTTTCCGCTGACATACGAATGTGACCCAGGGTCATCTCCGACAAGAACTGTGCCAAGGCCTGGAGTAATACCGCGAGCCTTAAGCGCTGAAGTGCGCTGCGCAAGGTTCGCTTTGATGGATGCAGCGAGTGACTTGCCATCTAGTAGTTGTGCGCTGCTCATAAGGCCATCCTATTGCGTGATTTATGCGTGAGAGAAATGTCGGGTATTTGTGAAGAACATGGCGACTCCTGCTCGCTCTGCTGCTGCAATTACCTCTTCATCGCGCACACTTCCGCCAGGTTGCACGATTGCTGTGACCCCGGCTGCTGTGAGAATTTCTAGCCCATCTGCAAAGGGAAAGAAGGCATCAGAAGCAGCAACGCTATTGCGTACTCGATCGCCAGCGCGATCAACTGCCAACTTTGCAGAATCAACGCGATTAACTTGTCCCATTCCAATACCGACTGCTGCACCGTTACTTGCTAGCAAGATGGCATTGCTCTTGACCGCGCGTACTGCGCGCCAGGCAAACTGTAAATCTGCAAGCACCTCAGCTGAGACTGCAGCACCGGTAACTTGTTTCCAGTTCTTGGCGTCATCGCCTGCAGCGCTAATGAGATCGGTCTCTTGAAGTAGCGCTCCACCAGAAACTGGGCGAATTTCAAGTGGTGATATGCGAGTTACCGGGCAGGTCAAGATACGAATCGAAGGCTTCTTCATTAAAATTTCAAGAGCAGCGCTTTCGTAGTCAGGGGCAATAATGACTTCGGTAAAAACTTCTGCAACTTGTGCAGCCATGGCAGCTGTTACCGTGCGATTTGCAGCGATGACTCCGCCAAAGGCTGAGACAGGATCGCAGGCATGTGCTTTGGTATATGCATCAACAAGATCAACGCCGATGGCAACGCCACAAGGATTGGCATGCTTAATGATGGCAACACATGGTTGCGAATGATCTAGAGCTGCGCGCCACGCTGCATCGGCATCGGTGTAATTGTTAAATGACATCTCTTTGCCGTGTGACTGCACTGC
>JAIXPU010000091.1 GCA_027486075.1 Streptomycetaceae bacterium
CTTGATTTTGTTCCGGAGCCGTATGAAGAGACAGCCATCCAATCCATTTCAATATGAGATTGCATTGCGCGCGTGAGATCAGCCATCGCCATGATTGCGCCCTTAAGTACACCAACAAGAAGAACGTTCTTATCTTTGTAATCGTCATCTACCTGAGCTGCTAACTCTGCAATGCGGCTCTGGAGTTGTTCCTCTGTTGCGATAATTTTTTCAACGTCGGTTCCGACTGTTGCTAGATCCACCTTGTGTACTCCTTGATCAAACGGTCATGGTTGTGTGGGCTGGGCTAAGAGCGAAAGTCTGCCCGAAATTCGCTCAACCTTCACACCGCCTGGGAGGCTTAAGGGGCCTTGCCCACGCCACGATGTGACCAGCGCCTCGGTAGCTGCCACATGATCTGCAGTGATTGAGCCGACCGGCGCCCCACAGGCGTAAATAGCCGCCCGAATCACCCGAGTGCGCAGGGCTCGTGGCAGAGATTGTAAGTATTCGCAGTCGATATCGGTGAGGTTAAGGTGAGAAATCTCTTGCGCTGCAAGGTCATCGAGGGCATCAGCATCATCGCGAAGTAGGCCAGCTGTGCGCGCCAACGCCGCTGAAATTCCTGGCCCAAGTTTGGCCTCCATCAAAGGAAGAATTTCTTGTCGCACCTTTACTCGCGTGAAATCAGCGTTGAAATTATGTGGGTCGTTCCAGATTTCTAAAGCCAACTCTTTACATGCCTGCTCTGTCTCTTGCCTTGTTACATGTAAGAAGGGTCGAACGTACTTTCCATTTTCTGTAGCCATTCCTGAAAGTGAGCGCGCACCTGAACCGCGCGCTAAACCTAAGAGAACTGTCTCTGCTTGATCATCTCGGGTATGGCCAAGAAAAATCTTTACCGCGCTCTCTTTTTCAGCACTCGCAGTAAGAGCTTGATAGCGTGCAGTGCGAGCGCCAGCTTCGAGGCCGGACTCAGTAGTGACCACAACTTTTTCAATAAGAACATTTCTGTAACCCATCTCTTTCAACTGCTTGCTTACTTTTTCTGACTGCGCTGCGGAATTTTCTTGAAGTTGATGATCAATAGTAATTGCGACTGGCGTGATAGCGAGAGGTTCCGCCTCCTTCAAAACTGCATAGGCAAGAGCTAACGAATCAGCTCCTCCTGACACTGCAACCAAGACACGGTCGCCCGCTTCACAATCGGCAAGAAAAGGCTTAACAGCGTTGCGCAGAGCAACGAGCGCTTGGGTCATAGGTGAAGGTTAGACCCGACCACCAAATGGCATAAGCCCCTTAACGCTGTAGATACTTGAATAGAGCAGGCCCTTATCCTTCGAGTTGGCCTCCCACATCATGCCGTTACCTGCATAGATTGTGATGTGGTGAATTGTTGAGATATTTCCCTTGTATGAGTAGAACAGCAAATCTCCTGGTTGTAGCTGTGTCAGCGGCACATGGAAGGTGTAACCGGCATAGAGCGCTGAGTTGAGACGATCCCAATTTGGCCAACCAAGTCCAGCAGAACGATATGCAGCATAGACAAGTCCCGAACAGTCGAATGCGTTAGGACCTTCTGATCCCCAAATGTATGGCTTACGCGCTTGTACTTGCTTCTTGGCAAATGCAACGGCTGCAAGTCGTTGTGCTTCAGTCGTGCGGAAAGTTGAGCGTCCCTTGAAGCCACGATTTGGCCAAACCTTAGCTTGGTTGATAGTAGTAGTTGCTGTATTCGCTTGGCTCTCTTCAAGAAGCGCTAACTGTCGGCGTTGCTCAAGAGTGACGCGGACGTTTCGAAGCTTGGCCAAATCCTTCATCAACTTATCTTGAACTGCACGAAGTTTATTTACTTCCTTCTGCTGTAGCGCCTGTGCATCATCAGCAACTTTCTTCGCTGAAGCTACTTTGGCGGTTGCAACTTGTTGAACAGCTTTCGCTTCATCAGCTTTTACCTTGGCAGCCTTTGCAATAACTTCGGCAGCCTTATATCTCTGCAAAGCAACTGTGTTCTTGGCGCCTAAATTATTGAGCGTACTTAATTGATCCATTAAATCTTGTGGGCCATTTGCACTAAGCAGCGGCTGAATATCGCTAATACTTCCACCAAGGATGTAAGCATTTGCTGCCATACGTCCGATGGTGCGATGTGCCTCTGCAACTGCTGCTGCTGTCTCAGCTGCATACTTTGCAGCAGCCACTGCTGCCGCAGTAGCAACGGATAGTTCACGTTGCGCCTTTACATAGAGCGCGCGGGCTTCATTCGCACGTGCAGTTAGTTGGCGAAGCGTGAGGTTGGCTGCAGCTAACTTCTTCGCTGCAGCATCGGCAGCCTTCTTTTGGGCAGCTTCTGCTTTCTTCGCTGCCTCGATCTCTGCAATTGTTGGCGCCTTTGGAGTTGCAACTGCAGGGGTGGTCGCCAAGGTCAGCCCCGAAATGAGGGCAAAACTCATCAAACGAATCCTTAAGCGCATGTTTAAAGAATAAATCAGTGCGCTGAGCTTTGCAGTTCTATCCGGCTAGTGTCGCTAGTTAGCCACATCTCTTCGGGAGAAAAGCACTGTCGCAACAATCGCACCCACAAATACATAGGAACTTCCCAGAATTAGCGCATGTGAATATGCAAGTTCTGGGCTACCACCTTGCGCAATTGTTGAGAGCTGATTTCCAGGCATCCACTCGAGAGTGACTGGCTTTACTGCGCCAATTAAATTCTCAATGATGAGTAGCCAGAGAACTCCGATAGAGATTGCCGAAATTGGTGAGCGCAAGAGCAATCCAAGGACCATTCCCAGAATTCCGAAGTAGATAACAGAGATGCTGACATTAAGCAGCGTCTTGCCAATCTCTTGAAAACCCTCTGATGTGAACCACAACTCAGTCGAAACTTTGGCGCGATCTGAGAGGAAGTATGAAATGCCAATACTCACCAGGGCTGCAATAAGAACAAGGATGAGAGCAAATATCTTCATGGCAATCAACTTGCCAAGAAGAATTCGAACTCTGCCTGGTTGGCGCACCATTAAGTTACGAAGAGTTCCGTAGGTGTACTCCTGGGCAGTTTGAGCGGCAAATACGCAGAGCGCAATGATTCCTAGTAACCCACCAACGGAAGAGAAACCATAGACAGATCCGCCCGCCAAGTTAAGAACTTCTCGACCAATCTGTCGACCACGATCCCCGTTGCCTTGCTCAGAATCAATCATCAGATAAAGGAATGTATTGGTAAGGCCTGTAAAGAAGAGCGCTGCGCCCAGGGTTCCAAGGAAGAGCGTTGGACGACGAAGCTTGCGCCATTCAGCAAATACAACGCGCATCATGAGCGATCTCCTGTCATCTCAAAGAATGTCTCTTCGAGGTTTGGTAACTGCGGCGCCAACTGAGTCAGAACAATTCCCGCTTCGAACGCTCTGCGATTAAGAGTGCCGGCCCATTCAGCTGGGCCTTCGATATGCGCAACTTCAGAGCGAATAGTTGCATGATGTCCATCTGCTTGTGCCATCTCGACAATCTTGTTCAGATCAGCAAGATTCTCTGTCTTCACCAAAATGATTGGTTGCTGCTGAAGCAAAAGTTCTTTCATAGTCCCTGCAAAGACAACTTCGCCCTTTCGGAGCATCACGATGTATTCGCTGATGAGTTCAAGCTCTGAAAGCAAGTGGGAAGAGACAAAGACAGTTGTGCCTTTGCTAGCAAGTTTCTTGAGTAAATCGCGTACTTCTTGGATTCCTTCAGGATCTAAACCATTTGTAGGCTCATCGAGAATCAATACCTTTGGATTTGGCAAGAGCGCCGCTGCGATTCCGAGTCGCTGCTTCATTCCGAGGGAGTAGGTCTTGTACTTAGAACCACCGCGGCCTGCCAGGCCAACAGTTGTGATCAATTCATTTACTCGTTCGATAGGGAATCCGCCGAGAGTTGCCAGAACTTTGAGATTTTCTTCTCCGGAAAGCGCTGGATAGAAAGCTGGGCCTTCGATCATGGCGCCAACACTGGAGAGGTATTTTTCAGGATGCGAAATTGATTCACCCAGGATTTCTGCAGTGCCGCCCGTTGGTGAGATTAATCCGAGCAGCATACGAATCGTTGTTGTCTTGCCAGCGCCATTAGGACCGACGAATCCGCAGATAGTTCCGAGTGGAACCTCAAAATTTGCGTGTGAAACAGCAAATCCTGACTCATATTTCTTGCTGAGGTCTTTTACCGATATTGCCAAGGAGGTCATGTGGGCAATATAGCGGGCAAACCTTAAGATACTCATATGAGCAAAGATGTATGGGGGTATCAACCCCGCCCAGAAAGAGAGAAGCCAGATTGGGAGATCAATCCTCAAACTGCCGCTGTTCGCGAGGGCCTTGCTCGCTCCGGATTCGGTGAAACATCCGAGGCGCTCTATCTCACTAGCGGATTTACATATACATCTGCACAAGAAGCTCTAGATTCTTTTACCGACGAAACAGATCACTTCGTCTATAGCCGCTTTCACAACCCAACGGTTGCAATGTTTGAAAAGCGTTTGGCTGCTATCGAAGGCGCAGAGCACTGTGTAGCGACCGGTTCAGGAATGGCCGCGATGTTTGCATCCCTCGCCTGTCTAGTCGAAGCCGGAGATCACGTTGTGGCATCGGCAGCAATGTTTAGCTCCTGCCATGTTGTCATCACTGAAATTCTTCCAAAATGGGGAGTTACCTTCGAGCTAGTGAAGGCGAATGACAAAGCCGCCTGGGAGAAAGCGCTCTCACGCCCAACTAAGGCCGTCTTTATTGAAACACCAAGCAATCCACTTATGGAGATTGTTGATATTCGATTTGTTAGCGATTTGGCTCATAAAGTTGGAGCAACAGTTATCGTTGATAACGTTATGGCTTCTCCTGTTTTACAGAAGCCGCTCGAACTTGGCGCAGATGTAGTTATGTATTCAGCAACAAAACATATTGATGGACAAGGTCGCGTTCTTGCAGGTGCTCTCCTTGGTTCATTCTCATATATCTATGAAAAATTGATTCCATTTATTCGCCATACTGGGCCATCGCTCAGTCCATTTAGCGCGTGGGTATTGGTGAAGTCTTTAGAAACTATGGAGATGCGAGTCATGCGTATGTCCGAGAACGCGCAAGCAATTGCAGAATTTCTCGAAGGTCGCAAAGAGATCAAGAGCGTGAGATATCCAGGTCTTGCCTCTCATCCAGATAGCGCCGTCATCAAGAAGCAGATGAAGGCTGGCGGCACCACTATAGGCATTGAATTTGCCGGTTCTCAAAAGGATGCCTTCAAGTTTATGGATGCTCTACGAGTTATAGATATCTCTAATAACTTAGGAGATAGCAAGACACTTATTACCCATCCATCTTCAACCACGCATCGCCGGCTTTCGCCTGCAATCCAGGCAGAGATGGGCATTACGCCTTCAGTCGTACGACTTTCAGTGGGCCTCGAACATATTGATGACTTGCTAAAAGATATAACTCAAGCGCTTACAAGCTGAGCAACTACCAGTAACACCGAGAGCAAACTTAAGTAGGTAATTGACCAGTGGAATATTCCGGCAGCAACTCTGTCGTAATTTTCAGAGCTCTCTTTTAAGGCAAATAGCTGGAAGGTAAAGACGGCTCCCAATAGAACAGTTGCACAAAGCGCCCAGACTGGAAGCCCTGCTAGTTGAATCAAAGCAGTTGATGAAATCACCATGGCTATGGTGTGAAACCACATCTGACCAATGACTGAAGATTGCGACGAGACCGATGGCAACATGGGAATGCCAGCTGCTGAGTAATCATCTTTATATTTGATTGCCAGCGCCCAGAAGTGCGGCGGGGTCCAGAAGAAGATCACCATAAAGAATGCAACCGGAACCCAGGTGAGCGAACCAGTTACAGCGGCCCACCCGATAAGAACTGGCATACATCCTGCCGCCCCACCCCAGACAATGTTCTGAGATGTATTTGGCTTAAGCAAAATTGTGTAGATAACTACGTAATAGAAGATTGCTAGCGCGGTTAAAAGAGTTGCTAGATGAGTAGTAAAGATTTCAAAAATGACCAATGACAGAATTCCAATTAGGGAGGCAAATATCAGCGCCTGGCGACGAGTGACTGTTCCAACAACAAGGGGTCGCTTAGAAGTTCGCGCCATTAACTTATCTGTGTCAGCTTCAATCACCATATTGAAGGCATTTGATGAACCCGCAGCCAACGTTCCACCAATCAAGGTAGCTGCAACTAAACCGAATGAAGGCAGGCCTTTTTCGGCAAGAACCATGGCCGGAAGAGTTGTAATGATGAGTAGCTCAACTACACGCAACTTCATGAGATCTACATAAGCGCGGATGCGTGTCACGGGTTAAGAGTATGCCTTCACGATTGTGCTGCAACTTCAGTTTGTACTGCAACAACTTCAGGAGCTTCGGGCACTGGTTGCGGAGATGGCTGTGGCAATAGAGGTGCAGCAATTTTTCCCAAGATTCGATCAACAGTTGCTCGCGCACGTTTTGCAGCAGTATTAGTACGAGGATGTTTATCAGCGATAATCACAAAGACGTACTCGCGGTCTTCAGATTCAATGTAACCAGCTAAATTTGTGGTGCCATTAAGAGTTCCTGTTTTTGCCTTCACTAGTCCGACCGCTTCAGGTGCAGTTTTATTAAAGCGATCTTTCAAAGTCCCGGTGATTCCACCAATAGGCAGGCCATTTACTACTGGAGCAAATTGTGGGTCATAACGGATTTTCTGTAAGAGAGAGCCGACTTGGCGGACTGTTATTCGATTGTTATGTGACAGCCCGCTGGCATCTTTAACCAGGAGTGGAGCAGAATTGATTCCATAGCTCTCTAGAATTCCGGCAAAAATAATTCCTACGCCATCTTCATCAAAGGATTCAGCTGCTTTTAGAGCTGCAATTCGCGCTATCCGCTCTGTCAGAGCGTTATCGCTCCAGGTGAGCAAGAAAGCCAACATACGCTGTAGCTCTGGCGAATGCGATGTAAGAATCTCCTCTCCCTTTAACTCGGTAGCTTCGCGAGCATTGACTCTCTTTAGCGACGCTGTGATTCCACGCTTTTTATAGAAGGATTTGATATGCGCTAGCTCTGGCGAGAAGAGATTTGTGTAGTAAATCGTAATCTTTTCGATGGGCTCTGTGTTGGCTTCTTGTAGAGCAGATAGAGAGTTGTACTCGATTCTCGGTATGGAAGTTCTACCTAGCCTTTGTGCCTCTTTATGGTTGTAGCTCATCCAAGGATCGCGATCGCCTTCAATAACTAAGGTCCGGGTGCGTTGACCTAACGACACAGTCGTTGTGAAGGTATCGCTTGCTTGCATGTAGGTAAGTGCTGCCACCGCAGCCAGAATTTTCTGTACTGAAGCTGGCTTGCGCAGAGAGTTTGCGCTCTTCTCGAAGACTACTTCTCCGGTGTTTTGATCGATGACAATCGCTGAAGGGTTAGCTAACTCGGTTTTCGAGATATACCTTTCAAAGACGCCCGCTACTGAGTTTGGTTCGAGCGCGCTTGTGGGCGGCAGAGAGAGTGCAGGCAGAAGCAGCGCTGCGCAGAGCGCAAGACTGGTTCTGCTTAAGAAAGGCAAGAGTTAACTACCAGAGATAGGCAAGAAGGATATTGATGACGGTAAGTCCAAGGAGCGCACCCCAGATTGAACTCTTGAGAACTTCCTTCTTGAGATTCTTGTATCCCAAAATCAGAATTGCCAGAACGACTAGTGTCTTGATGCCAATCTTGGTGTGGTTAATCTCTTCAGCATTTACCTGATCCCATAAACCAACCATCACAAGGGCAGCCACAAAGGCAGTAAGAGCTGCATGAACTACGCCAGGGTTGAGCTTCTTCGGGTTCTTATTTGCCTGTAGCGATAAGAGAACCAAAATTCCTACAACTGCTAACAGATGAATACCAAAGGCGATGTGATAAACAATTTCCATGCTGACTCCTGGGCGACTACTTGGTGAATAATATGAGTTAAGTTTAGAGTGCATCCATGGAAATCAATACACCTGCGGTCATTGGTCCAGGTGAATTTTTCCCTGTAGTCGGAGTTGGTCCACACCCAAAGCCTTGGCCAACTGGTGCTGAATATGATCCAGAGTTACTAGAAAATGGTGACCGACGTAACGTTCTCGACCATTACAGGTATTGGAGCGTTGAGGCGATAGTTGCAGATCTCAATGCAAAGAGACACAAGTTACAGATTGCAATTGAAAATTGGCAACATGATTTAAATATTGGCTCAGTTGTTCGCACAGCAAATGCATTTAATGTCTCAGCAGTGCACATCATCGGAAAGCGCGACTGGAATAAACGTGGCGCCATGGTCACAGATAGATACCTGACTGTGATTCATCATCCAACGATTGCTGATTTTTCTACATGGTGTACAGAACAAAATCTGCCAGTCATTGGAATTGATAACGTGCCAACATCAAAACATTTAGAGGGTGCGCAATTGCCGCAAGAGTGTGTACTGCTCTTTGGCCAAGAAGGCGCGGGTATGTCTGATGAAGGTATTGCAGCTTGCCAAGTGCTCTACGCGATTGAACAGTACGGATCAACGCGTTCTATGAACGCCTCTGCAGCTGGCGCTATCGCCATGTACCACTGGGCGCTACAACATCTACCGCGCCAGGTTTAATCCATTACCTCACGGACAGATGCCAAGCGACGATCAACTTCATTAGCTTCTTCCATTCGTCCTAGTTGGCGCATTACCGCCGACATACGACTTTCGATATCCATAATGAATTCAAAATCTTTTGGCTCATCATCGGCAACGATCTGCAAGACGTTATCAAGCGTTGCCAGCCCATCTTCGAGCTTATTCAAGAGAATTTCGGCTTTACCGTATTCAAAGAGCGCAAAGGTTTCGCGGCGGTGATCATGCGCTGTTTCAAAGACATCAATCGCTTTACGTGCAGCTTCTAGAGCTTTCTCACCGTCGCCGATTTCAATGTAGCAAGATGCAATCTTCTGATCACAGCGTGCAACGTGAATGACTTCCTTCTCTGACTTAAACATCTTGCGCGCTTCGGTGAAGCAGATAATTGCTTCGTTGTAATTCTTAAGTTCGCGTTGTGCACATCCGATGAGGTGCATATCGTTCGCTGCGCCGATTGTGTTGCCATCGACTAGATGCTCTTGTGAGCATTCGTACATAGTCTCGATGACTTTTTCATAGTTCTTTGATGAGTACCACCATTCACCCAGCGTGCAGGCGAGTTCGAGCGCAATAGGTGATTTGTTCTCGCGCAGAATCGCGACAGCTTGGCTCATCGCTGTTGCTGCTTCATCCATACGCTTGAGTTGATTGAGGTTGTAACCAATTGCAGAGTAAGCCTGCGCTAAACCTTCTTTAGGAGCAGATTCACCTAATTCAGAGAAGATATCTCGGGCGGTTTCGGCGAGCGCAAGGGCTTCGTCATATTGACCGCGCGCAAAGATGCGAGCGCTTAATTCGTAATATGTATTGGCGCGCTCCTCGCCTTGAACTTCAGGGATTCGATCCCAGAGCATCTCTTCTGTTACTAGCTCGTCCTGGCCTTCGTCATCGCTCATCTAAAGACCTCCCGCTCCACTTGAAGATTCCTGCACTCTAGACCTAACGCCCCACCCCAGGCCGATATTTCCGTGTGAATAGGCGAAGAATTCTCACCTTCTGCCCTCGAGATGCAGATGCAAATGATTTGCATTAACCTTTGCTCATGCATATTCCAGACGGGTTTATCGATATCCCAACCTCTGCAGCTTTCGCCGCCATCGCAGCAGTGGGCGTTGCCGCATCCCTAAAGGGAGCCAAGTCTTCCCTCGATGACAAGACCGCACCTCTTGCGGGGCTGACTGCAACATTTATCTTTGCTGTGCAGATGCTCAACTTCCCAGTTGCTGCTGGAACAAGCGGACACTTACTTGGCGCAGCTCTTGCCACTGTCCTAGTCGGTCCGTATGCCGCAACGCTTGCGATCACCATCGTCTTGCTCTTGCAAGCGTTGCTCTTCGCAGATGGCGGGCTAAGCGCACTTGGTTTAAGTGTCTTTAATATGTCAATCATCGCAGTCTGGGTTAGCTATGCAATCTTCTTGGCACTTAAGAAAATTCTCCCTAAGACAAAATCTTCAATAACTGCCGCAGCTGGAGTTGCGGCGCTGATTTCAGTACCGGCTGCAGCAGCGGGCTTCGTTTTGCAGTATGCAATTGGTGCCAATGCAACATTTTCAGTCGGAGCAGTTCTCACAGCCATGGTTGGAACGCACATTCTTATTGGTATAGGTGAAGCGCTCATTACTATGTTTGCAGTTGGCGCAGTACTCGCTAGCCGTTCAGACCTTGTCTATGGATACAAAGGTGAAAAGGCATCGCTAGAAATTAGGAGCGCAACATGAAGCCGAAGTCATTTCTCATTGCAGGATTTATTGCATCTTTATTCTTAGCGGGAGTCGTCTCCTTCTACGCATCATCTAATCCAGATGGTCTAGAAAAAGTGGCTCAAGATATTGGCTTTAGCGAGACCGCTAAGGAAAATACCAATGCTGAGAGCGCCCTTGCTGACTATGGCGTTAAAGGCGTCGATAACGCTCGCCTTTCAACAGGTTTAGCCGGAATAATTGGTGTAGTTGCAACTGGAGTTATTTCAACTGGGCTCTTTATGTTGGTGCGTCGTAAGTCAGGCGACACCAAATAAAAACTTCAGCAGAAGATCGCGATCTAGTTCACACGCATGGCCACCACCATGGCCATGATGTGGGCGAGCGGCTCTATCTTCATAGGCACTCGGTGGCGCACCTGCTGCCGTCACACCTAAAGATCTTGGCTGTACTCGCCTTTATCTCAGTCTCTGTCTCGACCCCAATCACTCGCTGGCCAGCATTTATCGCCTTCTTTTTCTTACTTGTCGCAACGGCGTACGCCAGCAAGATTCCACTGCTGCTGCTCTTTAAGCGCGCGCTCATTGAAATTCCCTTTATCTTCTTTGCAATCTTGATGCCATTTTTTGGAACAGGCGAAAAGTTTGAAATCGCTGGCATCGAGCTTTATCGCGAAGGCTTACTTGC
>JAIXPU010000023.1 GCA_027486075.1 Streptomycetaceae bacterium
AGCGCTTCTCCTACTTTTCCTGGAGTCCAACCAGCATCTTGCTTAACAAGTGCATGAACAGTTTCTAGGAATAACTCTTCCGGCATTTCAGGAAGCGCTAAACGGTTGGCAGATTTTGCAAAGCGACGGGCATTTGCTTCAGGGCGAAAGAGTGAAATTCCACCATCAGGTTGGCGATAGGCCTTCATGCCTTCGAAGATCTCTTGACCGTAATGAAAAACTGCAGTTGCTGGATCTAGCGTGAGCGGGCCATATGGCTTTAACTCTGGCTCTTCCCAACCACCAGCTTCAGTCCACTCGCAGACGACCATGTGGTCGGTGTAGTACTTTCCAAAACCACAGTTAGCGACCTTTTCTTCGCGCTCTGCCGCTGGAACTGCATGTGGATTGAGAGTGATCTTCATTTACTTCACCAATTCTGCTAACGCTGAACCGATTTCGGTGGTGCCACGCTTGGAATCGCCTCGCGATACTAAATCAGCTGCGACCGCCTTTTCAACATCTTTTGCTGCATCGGACAGGCCGAGGTGATGAAGCATCATCGCAACTGACATCACTGTCGCAGTTGGGTCTGCAATGTTCTTGCCGGCGATATCTGGAGCTGAACCGTGTACCGGTTCAAACATAGATGGGAACTTTCCGGTTGGGTTGATATTTCCTGAGGCAGCAAGTCCGATTCCACCACAGATGGCAGCTGCGATATCGGTCAAGATATCTCCGAAGAGGTTATCTGTAACGACAACATCAAAGCGCTCTGGGTTGGTTACGAAGAACATCGAAGCCGCATCAACGTGCAGGTAATCTGTTGTGACGCCTGGAAACTCTTTAGCAACTTCATTAAAGGTACGAGTCCAGAGGCTGCCAGCGCGAGTAAGAACATTGTTCTTATGTACCAAAGTCAGCTTCTTGCGATCTCGTACTGCAGCTCGGGCGAAGGCATCGCGGATAACGCGCTCTGCTCCACGTCGAGTGTTGAGGGATTCTTCCGTTGCAATCTCTGCATCGGTGCCTTCAGCAAGTACGCCACCTGCGCCAACGTATGGTCCTTCGGTTCCTTCGCGGACAACGATGAAATCGATGGGCGCCTTAGTGGCAAGCGGACCTGTAACTCCTGGCATCAACTTTGCAGGGCGCAAGTTAATGTAGTGATCAAAGGCGAAACGGAGCTTAAGAAGTAGGCCACGTTCAAGAACACCACTAGGAACTGTTGGGTCCCCTACTGCGCCAAGCAAGATGACATCGGCCTTTGCGAGCTCTACAAGAACAGAGTCAGGGAGAACTTCGCCAGTGCGATGCCAGTAACCAGCGCCTAAGTCGTAGTTGGTCTTGTTAAATGTCACGCCGTACTTAGCGGCAACCACATCAAGAACTTTAAGACCCTCACCGACAACTTCGGTACCGATTCCATCGCCTGGAATTACTGCAAGGTTAATTGTGCGCGCCATTAGTTCACCAAAGTAACTGAACGAACGAGCTCGGCACCAGTCTCTTTCTTCACAGTTTCAGCAACTGCATCAGAGACTGGGGAATCAACAGTGATCGCCATCAACGCGCTTCCGCCAGCAGATTCACGAGCGACCTGCATGCCGGCAATATTGATCTTGGCTGTACCAAGAGCGTTACCCACTGTTCCTACAACACCTGGCTTATCTGCATAACGCAAGAACAAGAGGTTATCGGTTGGTGGAAGATCAAGATCAAAGTTATCGATTGCAATAATCTTCTCTGTTTTGCGAATACCCATCAGAGTTCCATCAACCTTGATTGATTTGCCATTGGAAAGCGCTGCATGAAGTGAAATCATGCTTCGGTATTCATGGCTTTCTGGAGTTGTGGTGACAGATGAGGTAACGCCGCGTTCTGCGGCAAGCCCTGGTGCGTTGACGTAAGTAACGTCTTCGCATCCTGATGCAACGAGCACACCCTTAAGTGCGCTGATTGCCAGGATTGATGAATCATGTCCTGAGATATCGCCTTTAACGGTGATATCCATTGAAACTGGAGTTTCACCTGCAATGGCGGTTGCAATCTGCGCCATCTTTTCAACAAGTGGAAGTGAAGGACGGATCTCGTCGTGGATTGCTCCACCTTTCACGTTGACCGCATCCGGCACCAATTCACCAGCAAGTGCTTTACGTACTGAGACAGCAACAGCGATACCTGCACGCTCTTGCGCTTCATCAGTTGACGCACCGAGGTGAGGTGTCGCAACAACTTGATCAAGCTGGAACAAAGGTGAATCAGTGCATGGCTCGGTAACGTAAACATCAAGGCCAGCACCTGCGACGCGACCTTCAGTGATTGCGTCATATAAAGCTGCCTCATCAAGAACTCCACCACGTGCCGCGTTGATGATGCGAACTTCTTTCTTTACCTTCTTCAGCGCTTCAACGCCGATGAGGTTTGCAGTCTCTTTTGTCTTAGGCAAGTGAATAGTGATGAAGTCAGAACGCTTTAGGAGTTCATCGAGTTCGACGAGTTCGACGCCAAGTTGTGCAGCCTTAGCTGGTTGCAAATATGGATCGTAGGCAACGACGTTCATGCCGAAGGCCTGCATGCGATGAGCAACCAATTGACCGATACGACCGAAGCCAATAACGCCAAGGGTTTTCTCAAAGAGTTCGGCGCCTGTGTACTTAGAGCGAGCCCACTTGCCAGCCTTGAGAGCTGCGTGCGCTGGTGAGATAAAACGAGCAGAGGCTAGCAATAGTGAAATTGCCAGCTCGGCCGCTGAAACAATATTTGATGTTGGTGCATTAACAACCATGACGCCCGCTGCAGTTGCAGCAGGAATATCAACGTTATCGAGGCCAACACCAGCTCGAGCAATAACTTTTAAACCTTTTGCTGCAGCGATTGCTTCAGCATCCATCTTGGTCGCCGAGCGGATCAACACTGCATCAACGCCTGCGCCTAGGGCTGCAAGAAGCTCTGCTCGGTTTGCACCATCGCAATTACGAACTTCAAAATCAGGACCTAGAGCATCAAGCGTTGCAGAGCTGAGTTCTTCAGCAATCAGAACGACAGGTTTAGCCACGCGCTGCACTTCCTTCTTTGTAATCATCCTTATTTGAGTTCTTCATCCAGCTAAACATCTTGCGGAGTTCGCGACCAACACCTTCGATGATGTGAGTCTCGCCCTTTGCGCGAAGCGCCTTGAACTCGGGAGCTCCTGCTTCTTGGTCATCGATGAAGCGCTTAGCGAATGCACCAGATTGAACATCAGCAAGAACTGCCTTCATGTTCTCTTTAACGCGTGGATCAATAACGCGTGGGCCTGATACGTAGTCACCGAATTCAGCTGTGTCAGATACTGACCAACGCTGCTTTGCGATTCCACCTTCGTACATCAAGTCAACAATCAACTTAAGTTCGTGCAAGCATTCGAAGTAAGCAACTTCTGGCTGGTATCCAGCTTCTACAAGAGTTTCAAAGCCGTACATAACGAGCTGTGATGCTCCACCGCAGAGAACTGCTTGCTCTCCGAAGAGATCTGTTTCAGTCTCTTCAGTAAATGTTGTGAGAATTCCACCTGCGCGAAGTCCACCGATTGCCTTTGCGTAAGACAAGGTAAGTGGCCATGCGTTGCCAGTTGAATCTTGTTCGACAGCCACGATTACTGGAACGCCACGACCTGCTGAGTATTCGCGACGTACTAAGTGTCCTGGACCCTTTGGCGCGACCATGCAGACATCAACATCTGCAGTTGGCTTGATGTACCCGAAGCGAATATTGAAACCGTGTCCGAAGAAGAGAGCGTCGCCCTTCTTGAGGTTAGGCAAGATTGACTCTGTGTAGATATGGCGCTGAACATGGTCAGGCGCCAAGATCATGATAACTGTTGCTTCTTTAACCGCTTCAGCAACTGTGACAACGCGAAGCCCTTCAGCCTCTGCCTTTGCACGTGATGGTGAACCTTCTTTAAGACCAACGCGGACATCAACACCTGAATCACGCAAGCTCAAAGCATGTGCGTGGCCCTGTGAGCCGTAACCGATAATCGCAACCTTGCGACCTTGGATGATTGATAGATCTGCATCCTCTTCGTGATACATCGTTGCTGCCACGGTACTTCTCCTTTGTGTAGTTGAACTTAGTTTTGGTAGTCAGGTTGGGTGTCGTTTACTGCATGCGCTTTATCGGTCGAAATTTCCTTGATCGAGATAACGCTGATCAACTTATCGAGCTGGGCAATAACCTGCTCGAGTGAGTGTCCTTCAACCCCCACGACGATGATCATCTTAGAAATGCTGGAGTTTTCAGTTGGTCCAACATTGAGTGAATCAATATTGAAAGCGCGGCGCGAGAAGAGACCCGCAACGCGTGCAAGAACGCCAGGGGCGTTCTCAACTAAAACTTCGAGTGTGTGTTGACGGCGAGGCGCAGTAGTCATTAGAGCTCCTGTGAATCCCAGTCAGGCGCGGTAGCGCGGGCGATCATAATTTCATCGTTAGATGTACCTGCTGCAACCATCGGCCAGACCATGGCATCTTTGTGAACACGGAAATCAACAACGACTGGTTGATCGTTGATTGACATCGCTTTCTCGATTGTCTTATCAAGATCTGCTGGGTTATCACAGGCAAGTCCTACACAGCCCATAGATTCGGCAAGCATGGGGAAGTTTGGAACACGCTTGGAATCCAGTGAAGTATTTGAGTAACGACCTTCGTAGAACAAGGTCTGCCACTGGCGCACCATGCCGAGAGATTCATTGTTAATAATGGCGACCTTGATTGGAATGTTGTTGAGTGCGCAGGTAACAAGTTCTTGATTTGTCATCTGGAAGCAACCATCGCCATCGATTGCCCAGACAGTTGCATCTGGTGCGCCAACTTTCGCACCCATAGCAGCAGGTACTCCATAACCCATGGTTCCGGCTCCACCTGAGTTGAGCCAGGTACGTGGATGTTCGTAAGAGATAAATTGCGATGCCCACATCTGATGTTGGCCAACACCTGCGGTAAAGATGGTGTCAGTTCCAGAGATCTGACCGATGCGTTGAATGACATGTTGTGGTGAAAGCGAACCATCCTCTGGCATATCAAAGCCCAATGGATATGTTGATTTCAGTGAGTTCATCTGGCGCAACCACGGGGCAAGATCTGGTTGGCTCTTTGCTAGAGCTGCCTTGAGAGCCGGAATAAGCGCAGTAATTGTTTCGCGAACATCGCCAACGACAGCAACATCAGCATGGCGGTTCTTGCCGATTTCAGCAGGATCGATATCTGCATGAAGAATCTTGGCGTTGACCGCAAAGGTAGAAAGCTTTCCGGTGACGCGATCATCAAAGCGAGCGCCTAAAGTGATGAGCAGATCAGCCTTTTGTAGCGCAGTTACCGCAGCAACCGTGCCGTGCATACCTGGCATGCCCATATGAAGTGGATGTGAATCTGGGAATGCGCCACGTGCCATCAAAGTTGTGACAACTGGTGCACCTAGGAGTTCGACTAATTGGCGGAGCTCTTTATGAGCATCTGCCTTGATGACTCCACCGCCCACATAGAAGACTGGCTTAGAAGATTGTGCGATCAGCGCTGCTGCATCAGTGATTGCCTGCGCTTCTGGCTTCACTCTTGGCTTGTAACCTGCCAAGTTAATTGAGGTTGGCCAGTTGTAGGTTGTCATCTTCTGCAAAGCATCTTTAGCAACGTCTACAAGAACTGGGCCAGGGCGACCGGTCGTTGCAATATGGAAAGCCTCAGCGATAACGCCTGGGATTTGCGCAGGGTCTGTCACAAGATAGTTGTGCTTGGTAAATGGCATGGTGATTCCGCGAATATCTGCTTCTTGGAATGCATCGGTACCGATTGCAGCAGAGGGAACTTGGCCAGTGATAGCTACGAGTGGAACTGAGTCCATTGATGCATCCATGAGCGGCGTTACTAAGTTGGTTGCACCTGGGCCTGAAGTTGCGATACAGACGCCAGCGCGACCGGTGACTTGCGCATAACCAGTGGCAGCATGTCCTGCGCCTTGTTCGTGGCGAACCAAGATGTGGCGAATAGTTGAATCGAAGATTGGATCGTAGGCAGGAAGAATTGCTCCACCAGGGAGTCCAAACATCACTTCTACGCCGGCTGCTTCAAGGCTTTTCACCAATGAAGTAGCTCCTGTCATTTCTGTGCCGTTCGCTGTTGGAACGTGTGTGGCCATCTTCTTGCTCCTTTCTTCTCTCTCTTGCATTTTCTTTGCTAAACGAAAAAACCCTCAGATATCTGAGGGCGCACGTGACATAAAGGCACGCGCTATCGAATCACCACCACTGAAACTACTGACTGTGTTGATTGCATGGAGATATTCTCCAATGCGCAGGGCCGGGCGTCAAGAGATGAGATGAACGTCTCAATAAATGGGATGGTTAATGCGATTACTTCCAGACAGCGCCCTCAGAGGCCGAACTGACCCCCTTGGAAAACTTGGCAAGTACTCCCCGGGTGAACTTATGTGGAATTGGCTTCCATCCAACTTTGCGAGCTTCGAGTTCTGCCGGGTCAACAAGAAGATCAAGCGTTCGATTCTTTACATCGATTCGAATGCGATCGCCATCTTTAATGAAGGCAATTGGTCCACCATCGACTGC
Organism: Streptomycetaceae bacterium; assembly: GCA_027486075.1. Classification (GTDB taxonomy): domain Bacteria; phylum Actinomycetota; class Actinomycetes; order Nanopelagicales; family Nanopelagicaceae; genus Planktophila. The sequence goes on from JAIXPU010000023.1 coordinate 6,584, forward strand.
TTCAGGAGAAATATGTCCAACGCATAGTCCAGTTGAACCACCAGAGAATCGACCATCGGTGAGAAGAAGCGTCTTCTTACCAAGACCCGCACCTTTGATTGCACCGGTAATCATTAACATCTCGCGCATTCCTGGTCCACCCTTAGGGCCTTCGTAGCGAATGACTACTACATCGCCCTCTTGAATAGTTCCATTCTCAAGCGCTTCCATAGCAGCTTGTTCGCGTTCAAAGACGCGCGCTGGTCCTTCAAAAGATTCAACTCCGATACCTGCGGTCTTACAGACTGCGCCTTCGGTGGCAAGTGTTCCGCCGAGAATCGTGATTCCGACATCTGTTGAGATCGGCTTATCTGCTGGGAAGAGAACATCGCTATCAGGGAATGGTGGATTGATGTCTGCTAAGTTTTCGGCCATTGTCTTTCCGGTAACTGTCATGCAATCTCCGTGCAGGTAGCCTGCATCGAGAAGAATGCGCAGCACAACGGGAATTCCGCCAACGCGATCGACATCTGTCATGACGTACTTTCCGAATGGCTTGAGGTCGCCGAGTAGCGGCACCTTAGAGCCGATGCGGTGGAAATCTTCGAGAGTGAGATCTACCTCAGCCTCATAGGCAATAGCCAGCAAGTGAAGAACGGCGTTGGTAGAGCCACCGAGCGCCATCAAGATTGTGATGGCGTTTTCAAAGGCTTTCTTCGTCAAGATATCGCGCGTTGTGATTCCTTTGCGGATTAGTTCGACAACTGCAGCGCCTGACTTAATCGCATAATCATCGCGACGACGATCAATTGCAGGAGGTGCTGCAGATCCTGGAAGTGAGAGTCCGATTGCTTCACCAATACTTGCCATGGTGTTTGCGGTGTACATACCGCCGCAAGCGCCTTCGCCAGGGCAGATAGCCTTTTCAATTTGATCAACGCGCTCTTTGGTGATCAACCCACGTGCGCAGGCACCAACTGCTTCAAAGGCATCAATAATGGTGACATCTTTGCCATCGACGCTTCCTGGCATTGTCGAGCCGGCATAAACAAATACTGAGGCAACATCGAGTCGAGCTGCTGCCATCATCATGCCAGGAAGTGATTTATCGCACCCAGCAAATGTGACCATTCCGTCAAAACGTTCTGCATTCATCACTGTCTCAACTGAGTCGGCGATGATTTCGCGAGAGACTAGCGAGAAGTGCATTCCTTCGTGGCCCATAGAAATGCCGTCAGAGACTGAGATGGTTCCGAATTGCATGGGGAATCCACCGGCTTCGATGACTCCTTGCTTTGATGCTTTTGCTAAACGATCAAGAGAGAGATTGCATGGTGTGATTTCATTCCAACTCGATGCAATACCAATCTGAGGTTTTACCCAATCTTCGTCTCCCATGCCAACGGCACGCAACATTCCGCGCGCAGGAGCTCTTTCAAGACCATCGGTGACAACTCCTGAACGTGGTTTCATCGTAGACATGAGATGATTCTATCCTCAAATGCTCGATTTTTGAGATACTCAAAAACCATTTATTAGGAGATACCCCTTTGTCGCAACAAGCACAAGACCAGACTTTAGACCCAACCCGTTGGCGCACCCTCTTCGTTGTAGCAATCGCGCAGTTGATGATTGTTCTCGATAGCTCGATTATGAATATCGCGATTCCTAGCGCGAAGATTGATCTCGGCATCACAGATACCAACCAACAATGGATTATTACCGCCTACACCTTGGCCTTTGGTTCCTTGCTCTTGCTCGGCGGTCGTATCGGCGATTACATGGGTCGCAAGAAGATCTTCTTAATTGGTCTGATTGGTTTTGCAGCAGCTTCTGCTCTCGGTGGAATCGCTTCTAATCAAGAACTTCTCTTTGCATCTCGTGCACTTCAGGGAGTTTTTGCAGCCCTTCTTGC
>JAIXPU010000065.1 GCA_027486075.1 Streptomycetaceae bacterium
ATAAGCGCATCTTCCCTGCAGTTAACGTAGTTGCCTCAGGAACTCGTAAGGAAGAAATCCTTATGGGAACTGAAGAGCTCAATATTGTCTGGAAGCTCCGTCGCGTACTTCATGCGCTTGAGCCACAAGCAGCTCTTGAACTCTTGCTCGAGAAGATGAAGGGCACAAAGTCCAACGTCGAATTCTTGATGCAGATTCAGAAGACAACTTCAGGTCCTGACGACAGCAAGTAAGCCCTTCTCCCGCATGGATTTTGGGATTCCATGGTTATGCGAGAGAATTCCACCCTATTGCCGATGACCTGGTTCACCGCAGATATGCGGACCCAGCCATAGAGAAGGAATGAAAGATGAAGCCAGAGATCCACCCAGAATATAAAGACACCCAAGTAACTTGTGGTTGCGGTGAAAAGTTCGTTACCCGCTCAACAGTTGCAAGTGGATCAATCTACGTAGAAGTTTGTTCAGTCTGCCACCCGTTCTACACAGGTAAGCAGCGCATCCTCGATACAGGTGGACGCGTCGCGAAGTTCGAAGAGCGTTTCGGTAAGAAGTAGCTTTCCTAAGAGGCCGCACCGCAACCCATCAGTGGTTGCGGAGCGGTCTTTTTATTTGTTCAAGGGATTTGTTGTAAACAAATAGAAGTTACGGAAGGAGGAGCCAGATGAGTAACGATCGCTTTGCATCAGCACATGAGATGGTGCGCGAATATCAAGAACTTGAAGCAAAGATGGCTGATCCTTCAATCCATGAAGATCAAGGAACGGCCCGCAAACTTGGTCGTCGTTATGCCCAGCTCGGTCCAGTAGTTGCAGGCTTTAACGCCTGGAAGGCAGCTGCCGATGATCTTGAAGCTGCGCGCGAGATGGCTGCTGAAGATGCTTCATTTGCTGCCGAACTTCCTGCGATGGAGGCAACTGTTGAAGAGGCTGCCATAAAGTTAGAAGAGTTGCTGCTGCCACGTGATCCTAATGATGATCGCGATGTCATTATTGAAGTGAAAGCTGGGGCTGGCGGAGATGAATCTGCGCTCTTTGCTGGCGACTTAGTTCGCATGTATCAGCGCTATGCAGAAAAGCGCGGCTGGAAGATTGAAATCATCGATATGACTGAGTCAGAACTTGGTGGATATAAAGATATTTCTATGGCTGTGAAATCAAAGGGAACCCCAGAGCCTGGAACAACTCCTTACGCTCGACTTAAGTTTGAAGGTGGCGTACACCGAGTGCAGCGTGTGCCAGAGACTGAGAGCCAGGGACGAATTCATACATCTGCAGCCGGTGTTCTAGTTCTTCCTGAAGCAGAAGAAGTTGATGTGGAACTGAATATGAACGATGTTCGCGTAGATGTTTACCGCTCATCTGGCCCTGGTGGACAGTCGGTAAATACAACAGATTCAGCTGTGCGACTTACCCACGTTCCAACAGGAATTGTTGTTTCTTGTCAGAACGAAAAGTCACAGTTGCAGAACAAGGAGTCAGCGCTTCGTATCTTGCGCGCACGACTCTTGGCCGATGCGCAAGAAAAGGCAGAAGCTGCTGCAATGGCAGAGCGTAAGAGCCAAGTACGTACCGTCGATCGTTCAGAGCGCATACGTACATATAACTATCCTGAGAATCGCCTCAGCGATCACCGTGTCAATTACAAGGCAAACAACCTGGATGCAGTTCTCAACGGTGAGCTCGATGAAGTTGTCCAAGCTCTTCTCGATGCCGATAGAGCCGCAAAGCTTTCAGCCACAAGTTAAGTAGACCAATTAGGTATCGCTATGGAACTTACCTTTAAAGAATTCTTACAAGGCGGAAAAGAACAACTTGCTCGTGCCGGTTTTGCTGAAGTTGAGGCAGAGCATCTCCTTGCCCACACGCTCGGTATCTCACGCATGGATTTGCATAATCCGCTTACCGTTGAAAGCGCACTCTCAGCGATTGGCGACCTAACAATTGTTGAAGAGACATATTGGAAGTTATTGGATCGCCGTTGTGCTCATGAGCCGTTGCAGTACTTAACCGGCGTTGCCTATTTCCGCCATCTTGAACTCAAAGTTGGGCCAGGTGTTCTGGTTCCTCGGCCAGAAAGTGAACTCCTTGTTGAAGCCGTGCTTACCCACATCGAAAAGATGAATGGGGCGGTAAGCGTCGTTGATTTAGGTTCCGGCTCTGGCGCACTGGCGCTAGCGATTGCAACGGAGGCTCCACAGACTCATGTGATTGCAGTTGAGAAGAGTGCGGATGCAATTCATTGGTTAAAGGAGAATGTCTCATTTATCGATGAAAAGGTACGCATCCTTGAAAGCGATGTAGCTACAGCCCTCGAAGGCGTTAAGTGCGATGTTGTTATCGCCAATCCTCCGTACATTCCTGATAGCCAAGCGCTGCCGAAAGATGTGGCTACACATGAACCGGCTGCCGCACTCTTTGGTGGGCCAGATGGGATGCGCACACCACGACTCTTTATCGCAGCAGCAGCAAGGCTCTTAAAACCTGGGGGTTTTTTGGCGATTGAGCACCATGAGACCCAGGCAGAAGAAGTGGGCGATGTACTAACTCTGGAATTCGAAGATATTCTTCTGCACAAGGATCTTAATGGTCGCCCCCGATTTACTACTGCAGTGAGGAGATAGCGATGCCACGTATCGACCTCAAGCAAGGCGAGCAGAAGAAACACATTGCACGCGCTCTCAAAGAGTTACGCGATGGTTTTGTCATCGTCGCACCACTTGAGCATGGATACGTTTATTTAACCGATGCCTTTGCTCCTTATTCAGTGCGAAGCATGCATGTACTTCGTAAAGATCCAGATGGAGTAGCAGCACAGGTATTGGCGCACAGCGCCCAGACGGTCACTGGAATTGCCCGCGATATTTCTGATGAAACTCAGGCCTTAATGGATGAATTTTGGCCGGGGCTACTTTCTCTCAACCTCAAACCCATGAGAGCCCTTACCTGGGATTTAGGTGATGACACCGAACTTGATCTCTTTAGCGTTCGTGTTCCAAAATCAAAGTTTGTAAAAGCTCTACTCAAAGAGTTTGGTCCACTTGCAGTAGCGAGTGCGTCCCCTGCTGGACAACCACCAATGCTGAAGATCAACCGCACTGATGTGAAAGAGTGGGATGTAGCTGCTGTCTTTGACAATGGACCCCTTAAGCGTGGTCCTCGCACCACTGTCGTAGAAGTCTCAAAATCTGGGCTACGGATTGTGCGCGAGGGAGCGATATCCCGAGATGCGCTGAGCGCGGTTGCACCGAGCCTTTCTGGGCGGTAACTATTAGGCTGGCGCCCATGTCC
>JAIXPU010000114.1 GCA_027486075.1 Streptomycetaceae bacterium
ACCAAGTCGCTTAAGCTCTTATGGCGCATCAGATGTTTACGGATATTTACCGCCCAATGCTCAGCAGTAATTTCAGGGATTACTACATGTAAGCGGCTTCCATCCGGCAATCTGGCATCGACAAAAGGTTGTGAAATATCTAGCCGTCTTCCACTCCAAATCAAAGTTCGGTCTACCAGCTGCCTTACAGATTCAGAGGTGAGGACCAGGTTTATCAGTTGGCTCTTCCCCGCGCGGGCGACAAATATTCTCTCTGGAGAGTTAATCCAAATCTCTTCAATGGTTGGGTCGGCAATTAAGTCAGCGATTGGCCCAAAGACAACTTCCGGATCCATTGTTTCCATGGGGCAGAAGGTAAGAGAGCGCTGACGTTAAGGGCTGAATGGATTGTGCCCATGTGGATAAGAAGAGGTGGGCTGAACTTTATGTACCTGCGTGGCTACCGTGAGTAACTCACAGCCCTTTCAGTGCGGGCGCGCTATCTAACCGATTGAGAATCTCAAGTGGGCTCTCTTTACCGCTTGCGCTTACTACATGAGCTTGACAGAGAAAGTTGTTCTCAGACCAACTGCTCTGCACCCGCTCTGCAATTGCGCCAGCAACATCAATCTGCGCACTAACAATCATTGTAAATTCAAACCGTCCAAGTCGAGCGCAGAGATCTTCTGATCTCGTCGCACCTTTCAGTAGCTCCGCAAAGGCCAGGATTGCCGCTTCGTAGAGAGATTCATTCTCTGGAATATTGGGTAGTAGTTGAAAGCGAATGAGAGCCAAACGCGTCTTGTTACGTTCTGCCGATGCCAATTCGCGCCTTAAACTTTCATAAAAGTATGGTGGTGCGGCGAGGTATGTCAGAGAATCTCGTAAACCATCGTGGGAAAACATCATCTGCTGCTCACTATTCATCTCACTGATAAAGTTCATCTGTGAGCACTAAGAAGGAGAGAGCAAATAACTCTCAGCCCAAGTCGAGTGGCGATTCTTTCAAGAAACGATCAAAGCGTTCCATTGTGGCAACCCTGCTTTATATCGAAGCAGCGATAGTGCTTGCCCTAGCGCTCTGGTTGATTGTCTTTAGCTTTACCCACGAGAACGTTGAGGTTGCGCCTGTTCTCGGAGAGATTGGTTTCGCACTCCTTGGATCTGCTGGTTTATATGTGGCAGGACGGGGATATGCCAGAGGTAAGAACTACGGAAGATCACCGGCTGTTTTGGCTAACTTAATTGCACTTGGCGTTGCTTACTATCAAATCCAAGGCGCTTTCTATATCGGCGCCGCCATCATTATTCCGCTAGCTGTATCGATTATTTACTTAGCTTTGGCAATCGCTAAATCCGAAAATTCTTAAGCTAAATTCATTAAAGAGTAGTTACCAGGGAACGACTTGTTGATCTTCCCAGAGCACACCAGTTAACTTCTCTTGATCTGTTGTGCCTGCTGCGTTAAATGGTCGTGTGGCTAACCAAATTGCAGTTGCAGCACCTTCTTCGGCAGAACGTGGCGCATCTGGTCCGCCCATATCTGTGCGCGAATGATTGGGACAGATTGCATCAACTAATAAACCGCGAGCGCCAAGTCCAGTCTCATGCGCCAAGTTACGAACGAGTGCATTCACTCCTGCCTTGCTAATTCGATATGGCGCAAGCCCTCCTGCATTACCTGGTCCTGACATACGACCTAAGCAAGCAGAGAAGATAACGATGCGCCCGTTACGCGCATCTGCCATGGCAGGTGCAATTCCATTTACTAGTTGGAATACGGAATCTAAATTAATTGCCATCACTCGACGCCATTCAGCATCTGTAGTTCGAAGGGTCTTCGACATCTTCTCGCTCATCACTCCATGGGCTAGCATCAAAACTTGTGGCACAGGTAGGGATTGTGTAATCGCAGCGATTGTTTCGCGCACCTGCTCTGGTTGCTCTAGATCGCAGATGAAGGTCGAGACATTTACTCCCTGAATCTCCTGGGCAGCGCTGCCTAACTTGGCTCCATCTTTGGCGATGAGGGCGAGATCAAAACCCTGTTGCGCGAGCGCTTTAGCGCTTTCAAATCCGAGCCCTCGGCTTCCACCTGTAATAACGGCTAAAGGGCGAGGTGATGTGGTCTCCATAGCGGGAAGGGTCTCAAAGATTGGATAGCGCGGCACTTTGAAATGTGCGCAATCTCGCGCTGGGGCAGCCAATGGGGGCATTTATGCCGCGCGCCTCGAGCCGATAGTCTTAGCCCACGCTCGAATCTGAGCGGATAAGTATGTGAGAACGCAAAGGAGCGCTCTGTGTCGCAATCAGGTCAGGACTTCGGAGCAAATGATTGGCTCGTTGAAGAAATGTTTGAGCGATACCAAGCAGATCCAACTTCTGTTCCAAGCGAATGGGTTACCTACTTCCAGAACAATCCGCAGGCTGCAACAACAACCGCTAGTGCACCGGTTGCGGGAGCGCCCAAGGGTGGGACTCCCCCAACTCCAAAGCCTGTAACTCCACCAAATATTTCGATGACGGGGGCAACACCCGTTGCGCCTGCACCAGTAGTTGCTGCGCCAGTTGCACAACCAGCAGCGCCAGTTGCACAACCAGTTGTTCGCACAGTGACAACAGCTCCAGCAACGCCTGCGCAACCTGCAGCAAAACCAATTCCAACTTTAGCAACTCCCGGAGCTGCAACGCTTGAACCAATTCGCGGAGTTGGTGCGCGCGTAGTTTCAAGTATGGAAGCATCTCTTTCAGTACCAACTGCAACATCGGTACGTGCGATTCCAGCTAAGTTGATGATTGATAACAGAATTGTGATTAACAATCACTTAAAGCGTGGCCGTGGCGGAAAAGTTTCATTTACTCACATCATCGCCTACGCAATGATCAAGGCGCTTCGTGCGATGCCAGAGATGAACAATTTCTACGGTGAACTAGAAGGCAAGCCTGCCCTTGGAAAACCAGAACATATCAACCTTGGAATCGCCATCGACTTGGCTAAGCCAGATGGAACCCGCCAACTCCTTGTTCCATCTATCAAGGGTTGTGAAGGACTTGATTTTGGTCAGTTCTGGATTGCCTACGAAGAGATCGTAAAGAAGGCGCGCGCTGGAACTCTGACCGTTGAAGATCATTCTGGAACTACTGTCTCACTCACCAACCCAGGAACAATCGGAACTGTGCACTCTGTTCCACGTTTAGTGCAGGGACAAGGGCTCATTGTTGGCGTCGGTGCTATGGATTACCCAGCTGAATTCCAAGGTGCAAGTGAAGAGACTCTTGCACGTATGGCAATTAGCAAAGTTATTACGCTCACCAGCACCTACGATCACCGCGTTATTCAGGGCGCGCAATCCGGTGATTTCCTGCGCCGCATCCACGAACTACTTCTTGGCGCTGAACATTTCTACGATGAAATCTTTACCGCGCTTCGTATTCCCTATGAACCAATTCGCTGGGCTTCAGATTTCGCCTTCACCAAAGATGAAGAGATTGATAAGACCGCTCGCGTTCAGCAATTGATCCAGGCGTATCGCACATGGGGCCATTTGATGGCTGATATCGATCCACTTGTCTATGCCCAGCGCACACATCCAGATCTTGATGTTGTGAACCACGGACTTACTCTTTGGGATCTCGATCGCGAATTTGCAACAGGTGGATTCGGTGGCAAGAGCTTCCTCCCACTCCGCAAAATTCTTGGAATCCTGCGCGATTCATACTGCCGCTCCATCGGCGTTGAATACATGCATATTTCAAACCCAGAAGAGCGCAAGTGGATGCAGCAGCATATTGAAATTGGTCTGCCTGCCATCGAGCGCGATGAGCAACTGCGTATCTTGCGTAAGCTCAATAGCGCCGAAGCATTTGAATCTTTCTTGCAGACAAAGTTTGTGGGACAGAAGCGCTTCTCACTTGAAGGCGGCGAATCAGTAATTCCACTGACAGATGCCATCGTTTCATCTGCTGCAGAACGTGGTCTCGATGAAGTCTGTATCGGTATGCCACACCGTGGTCGCCTCAACATGTTGGCAAATATTGGCGGTAAATCTGTTGGCCAGATCTTCCAAGAGTTCCAAGGCCACTATGCCGAAAATGAAGTGCATGGTTCAGGAGACGTGAAATACCACCTCGGCACAGAAGGCGTCTTCACTGCGCAATCAGGAGCTACAACCAAGATTTATCTCGCAGCTAACCCTTCACACCTTGAAGCGGTAAACCCAGTTCTGGAAGGAATTGTGAGAGCGAAGCAAGATCGCCT
>JAIXPU010000140.1 GCA_027486075.1 Streptomycetaceae bacterium
CGCAGTACTTGGGGATTTAGATTCCGTGCAGTTGGTGCAAACTCTGCAGCTTCAAAGACTGCTGGTATCTCAGTGGCGCGAGTAACCACATCGGTAATGTTTATCGCAGGCGCTCTCGCCGGTTTAGGTGGTGCGATGCAGATTCTGGGATCAGAACCGGCGATGACAGCTGGAATCGGTGGTTCTTTTGGTTTTGATGCAATCACCGTGGCCTTACTTGCACGCGCCAATCCAATTGGAACCGTCTTTGCAGCGCTTCTCTTCGGCGCACTTCGCGCTGGCGGTTTGACTATGCAGGCGAGCACGGAGACGCCACTTGATTTAGTTCTCGTCATCCAAGCTCTCGTTGTTCTCTTTATCGCAGCACCTGCGCTAATCAAGGCGATCTTTAGGCTGAAGAACGTTGAAACTGGCGAAGCAGTTGCATCGAAGGGTTGGAATGGCTAATGAGCGCTCTTGAAGTTCGCAACTTGTCGGCTCCAGAACGTCGTCGCCAACGTGGAATTATTACGATGGCAGTTCTCGCACTCTTTGGTTTCATAGTCTTTGGCCTGCTTCCTAAAGAGGGGCAACCAGTTACCTACAGCTTTGTGCTGGGCAATGAGTGGATTCTTGTTAAAGAGTGGATCGTAAACTCAAAGACAGGCGCTCTTGGTTTCTCCATTGCATCCATATTGGCAGTGATACTTGCAACAGTTCAGTTCCGGGCTAGAAAAACTAGTCGCTTCGCCAGCATCTTCTTTGCAGCTACCTTCCTCATGTCATTTCTCTGCTGGGCGGCAGCAGGAAAGTTCATTCCCTTTACAGGTCTTCTTCAAGGCGCACTTCTTCTCTCCGTACCGCTGATTTTCGGCGCGATGGCAGGTGTGCTCTCTGAAAGATCTGGCGTTATTAATATTGCGATTGAAGGTCAGTTACTGGCTGGCGCATTTATGTCGGGTGTGATTGCGTCCCTTACACAGAACACCTGGTTTGGTTTGCTCATCGCTCCATTCGCAGGAGCTGCAATCTCATGGCTATTGGCAGTCTTTGCTATCAAATATGGAATTGATCAGGTAGTTCTCGGCTTCGTGCTCAACGTGCTGGTGATTGGTCTGACCGGTTTTCTCTACAAGAAGCTACTTATCCCATACCAATCAACCTGGAACTCAGGCGGCACCTTTGCGCCCATCGAGATTCCGCTTCTTTCAAAGATACCTGTCATCGGACCAATTTTTTTCAGTCAGAGCATCATCGTCTATCTCATGTATGTCGTAGTAATTGTTATTCATGTTGCCCTCTTTAAATCTCGCTGGGGCCTACGCACTCGTTCGGTCGGTGAGCACCCAACCGCTGCAGAATCAGTTGGTATTGATGTCAACAAGATTCGCTTCAGAAATGTTGTAATTGCCGGAGCAGTTGCTGGCCTTGGTGGCGCATTCTTCACACTGGGAGCAGTTGGCGCTTTTAACAAGGAGATGACAGCCGGTAAAGGGTTTATCGCCCTAGCAGCGCTCATCTTTGGGCGTTGGTCACCCATGGGAGCCGTTGCCGCAGCGCTCATCTTTGGCTTTGCAGATAACTTGCAAGGCTTGCTGACTATTACTGGAACTCCGATTCCATCTGAATTTATGTTGATGGCCCCTTACATCGCGACAATCATCGCTGTCTCTGGCTTTGTCGGAAAGGTGCGAGCCCCCGCAGCCGATGGAATTCCATATAAACGTGGAGGACGCTGATGGTCATTGACTGGGATCTGCTTCGCAAGGAAGCGTTAGCTGCAATGAAGCGTGCTTATGTTCCTTATTCACACTTTCCAGTGGGAGTTGCAGCGCTCGTTGATGATGGTCGAATAGTCACCGGTTGCAACGTTGAAAATGCTAGTTATGGCCTAACGCTGTGTGCAGAGTGTGGTTTGGTCTCATCTCTTATCGCAACAGGTGGAGGGCGACTTATCGCCTTTGTGTGCGTAGATATCAACGGTAACCCACTGATGCCATGTGGTCGTTGCCGCCAGTTGCTACAAGAACATGGCGGTTCACAATTGCAGTTAGCGACCGACCAAGGTGTGAAGCCCTTGTCAGAGCTCTTGCCGTGGGCTTTTGGTCCTGATGAGATTACAACTAGGTTGCCATCTTGAGTTCAAGCGTTGAACCATTTGCAGCCGTTGAAATTATTGCGGCAAAGCGAGATCGTAATGAACTTACCGATACTCAGATTGATTGGGTAGTAGAGGCCTATACCCGTGGAGTCGTCGCTGATGAACAGATGTCAGCTCTTTTGATGGCAATCTTACTCAATGGCATGAATTCACGCGAAATTTCACGATGGACAAACGCCATGATTAATAGCGGCGAGCGAATGAATTGGTCAAAGTTAGATCGAAAAACAGCCGATAAACATTCCACAGGTGGCGTTGGTGACAAGATCACCTTGCCGTTAGCACCACTTGTCGCAGCTTGCGGCGGCGCAGTTCCTCAGTTATCTGGTCGCGGACTTGGACATACAGGTGGCACGCTCGACAAACTAGAATCAATCCCAGGTTGGCGCGCATCCCTGACTAATGATGAAATGCTCAAAGTTTTGCAAGATACTGGCGCAGTAATTTGTGCCGCCGGCGCAGGTCTGGCACCTGCCGATAAGAAGCTTTATGCGCTGCGAGATGTCACAGCAACAGTGGAAGCAATTCCGCTTATCGCATCATCAATTATGAGTAAGAAGATTGCAGAAGGAACCTCTGCACTTGTTCTAGATGTAAAGACAGGTAGTGGAGCCTTTATGTCAGATCCTGCCAAGGCCGCTGAACTTGCCCGGACGATGGTGCAACTTGGAAAAGATGCAGGCGTTAATACCCGCGCACTTGTTACTGCGATGGATGTTCCACTTGGGCTGACTGCAGGTAATGCTCTGGAAGTGCGTGAATCTGTTGAAGTTCTTGCAGGTGGTGGACCTGCTGATGTTGTTGAGCTAACAATTTTGTTGGCGCGCGAGATGATTGATGCAGCTGGAATCGTGGGTAAAGATCCCGAAGTTGC
>JAIXPU010000147.1 GCA_027486075.1 Streptomycetaceae bacterium
TATCTATGGCGTTCGCGGTACACGCGAATCGCAAGCGCGCGATGGGCGCACATATAAGAGAGGCAGGCTCTAATGGCCTTCACAATTCCCGAAGGACTACATCCTGATCTCAATCCGCTTGCTTGGATGATTGGTACTTGGCGCGGTAAGGGCCGTGGTGAATATCCAACGATTGACACCTTTGAGTATGCGCATGAAGTTGTCTTCAACCATGATGGTCGCCCATTTATGAATTACTACTCACGTTCTTGGATTATCGATGCTGATGGCGAGATTCTTCGCCCTGGTGGATCTGAAGCTGGCTTCTGGCGCGTAAAGCCAAATAATGTTCTTGAAGTTGTTATCTCACATAGCACTGGAATATCTGAAGGTTGGGTTGGACAGTTTGATGGTCCAAAGATTCAGTTAGTAATGGATCAAGGTTATTCAGCGCCAACAGCAAAGATTGTTACTGCGGGGGTTCGTTTGTATGGACTCGTTGCAGGAGAACTCTTCTTTGCCTATGACATGGCAGCTGAAGGACAAGAACTACAGGCGCATATCTGGTCAACTCTTGAACGTCAGAGTGAGTAAGTAGTTCTTATGAAGGATGCAGTACTTGCTGAATATGTGCGCGATGGATTTGTTGAATCTGTGCACCGTGGGTATTTGCTGGCGCTCAACGCTGATGGCAGTACTGCGCTCGAACTCGGTGATAGCTCGGCGTTAATCTTTCCGCGCTCGTGTGTGAAATCGATTCAAGGCGCTGCCATGGTGCGCGCTGGTTTGAAGTTGGAGCCACGGTTGTTGGCGCTCGGTTGTTCTAGCCATTCAGGATCTGATGCACATTTAGCGGCTGTGCGTGAAATCTTGGCAATGGCCAAGTTAGATGAAAGCGCTCTGCAGTGCATGCTAGATAAGCCGCTGGGGGATGCCGAACGCCGCGAATGGGGCGATAAGCCAGCAACTCGTATCTCAATGAACTGCAGCGGTAAGCATGCAGCGATGTTATTGACCTGTGTGGTTAATGGGTGGCCTACTGCAAACTATTTAGATGCAGTACATCCATTGCAGGTTGCGATTAAGGAAGAGCTAGAAACATTAGCTGGCGAAAAGATTACGTTGACTTCAACTGATGGGTGTGGGGCACCACTGTTCTTGTTATCTGTTGCTGGTTTGGTGAAGGCGATTAGAAATATCACGATTTCTAAAGATCCAATTCATCAAGAGGTGATGGCGGCATCGCGTGCATTCCCTGAGATGGTTGCAGGTAAGGGGCGCTTAACAACGCAGATGATTGAAGCTGTTCCAGGTCTTTATATGAAAGATGGAGCAGAAGCTGTTGAAGTTGCCTCGATGCCAGATGGTCGAACCTTGGTCTTTAAAGTCTCTGATGGCTCGCTACGACCATTTAGAGTCCTTGTGCATGCAGGTTTGAAGAAGCTTGGAATAGATAGCCCCTATGAGCCTGAGAATGTGCTTGGTGGCGACCGCATCATCGGCAATATTCGCGCAACCTTTTAGACGCGCGTACGCTTGGGTGTATGACTTCCCGCCGCGTTGCCACCTTGATGGTGCATACCTCACCTCTTGATCAGGCTGGTGTGGGGGACGCAGGTGGAATGAATATCTATGTCTGTGAAGCGGCGCAAAATATGGCGCAACAAGGCGTTGAGGTAGATATTTTTACAAGACGAACCAATACAGAGGTTGCAGATATTGTTGAAGTAACTCCTGGTGTGCGCGTGATTCAACTAAATGTGGGGCCAATTGAAGGAGTTACAAAAGAGCAGCTGCCGGCATATATCCCGCAGATGGCGAAGGCTTTTAAAGAAGAGTTGAAGAAGAGCCGTTACGACGTGATTCATTCGCATTATTGGATTAGCGGCAAGGTGGCTATGCCGGTTGCGAAAGAACTTGGAATACCGCTTGTGCACACAATGCACACGATGGCGCGGGTAAAGAATTTGAATTTGGCTGAAGGTGAATCACCAGAACCAATGATCCGCGTGCAGGGCGAAACTCAAGTGGTAGCAGCAGCCGATGCTTTGGTTGCCAATACTGATGCTGAGGCAGCCAGCTTGGTTTCGTTGTATGAGGCGTGCCCAGATAACGTCTCAGTTGTCAGCCCTGGGGTAAATCTCAAGGTCTTTACACCGGGTGCTGGGCGCCTTTCAGCGCGTGAATTCATTGGGCTTGATAAAGATATTCATGTCATTACCTTTGTGGGGCGCATTCAGCCTCATAAGGGCCCTGAGGTATTGATTAGAGCGGTTGCTGAAATGGTGCAGCACTCACCGCACCTGCGCAGCAAGTTAGTTGTGAACATTATTGGTGGGCCATCGGGTGCTAACCAATCAGAGGTCGAACGTTTAAAAGAGTTAGCTACCTGGCTTGGTATTGATGATGTGGTGCACTTTGCACCTCCCGTGCTGCGCACGGATTTGCCGCAGTGGTATCGCGCATCTGATTTAGTCTGTGTGCCAAGTTATTCTGAAAGCTTTGGGCTTGTGGCCCTTGAAGCGCAGGCTTGTGGCACACCAGTTGTGGCAACTGCCGTTGGTGGGCTGCGTACAGCCGTTGCTGACGGTATTTCAGGGGTATTAGTAGATGGACATGATCCACGCGCCTGGTCTTCTGTCTTTGCTCGTTTGCTGCAAGAGCCACAGCGTCGTGTGCTGTTGTCCCTTGGCGCCATCGAGCACGCATCGCACTTTGGTTGGGAAGCCACATCGCGCGGAACTCTAGATATCTATGACCGGGTTCTGTCAGAGCGCGGCCAAGCTGCAAAGAGTATTGGCTAGATGGCCGATCCACGGGATGTGATTGAGGATTTCCTGCAGTCACACGATTTAGATTTTGAGAAGAAAGATGGCAACACCTTTATGGTGACTTTGCCGGGCGAGAAGAAGTTACAGACTCATTGCGCGTTAGTTGTTGGCGATCATTCGTTAAGCATCAACGCATTTGTTATTCGTAAACCTGATACCCATGAAGATGCAGTGCATAAATGGTGCATGGCCAAAAATGCATCCATGTATGGGATTGCATTTGCTATCAATGAGCTAGGTGATATCTATTTGGTGGGGCGTCTGCCGCTACCTGCAGTTACAGCGCAAGAGTTAGATCGTTTGATTGGTTCTGTGCTGCAATATTCAGATAGCTCATTTAATCCACTCCTTGAACTTGGCTTTGCTGATGCGATTCGCCGAGAATGGGCTTGGCGAGTAAGCCGTGGTGAATCGCTAGCTAACTTGGCAGCATTCGAGCATTTGATTTAATGTGAGAAGATTTGCCCCATGTCCACATTGAAGTTAATCCTCCTGCGCCA
>JAIXPU010000001.1 GCA_027486075.1 Streptomycetaceae bacterium
AGGTTAGGTGAAGTGGCGATATCAAATCCGTCAGGAAAACCTACGCCATCATCGCTGATCGTTACCGCCAATTCTCGTCCATTGAGAGTGGCATGGATGCCGAGAGCCGAACCTTCTTCTGCTAAACCATGTTCGAGCGCATTATGGATAAGTTCTGTCACAACCAGCGCCAGCGGAGTTGCGATGCGCGGTTCGAGTGAACCAATGGTGCCGGTGCGTTCAATATGTAGCTCGCCCATACGAGGACTTAATTCGAGGGCATGTGAAACCAGATTATCTAAGACATCATCAAAGTCAACGGATGAGTCGCGGCTACTGGAAAGCGTCTCGTGAACTAAAGCGATCGATGCGATGCGGCGTACCGCTTCATTGAGCGCAGCGCTGGCACCGGGATCTTCGATGCGACGGGCCTGCAGACGCAAAAGCGCAGAAACTGTTTGTAGATTGTTCTTCACTCGGTGATGGATTTCGCGAATAGTTGCATCTTTTGTGACTAGTTCTCGTTCTCGGCGACGTAGTTCAGTGACGTTGTTAAGCAACACAATCGCACCCACGCGATCAGTTGCCTGCAACAACGGCAGCACGGTGAAATCAATTGTTCCACCAGCATTTTCAATTTCTACCCGCTTGAGCGCCTTTCCGGTAAGGCCCATAGCGATTGTTTCTTCTTGCGCATCAGGCTTTACGCGAGCAAGTGATTGAGCAACTTCACCCAAATTATGTCCTTCTACCTCACTCATCCAGCCCAGTCGGCTAAAGGCGGAGCGAGCATTAGGGCTGGCATATGAAACAACTCCGTTAACATCAAGGCGAATCAAACCATCTCCTACGCGAGGCGCTGGATCAAAGAGTGATCCTGCATCTGGATAAGGAAATGTTCCTTCGGAGATCATGCGGTAGAGCTTGTGCGCGATTTCGCGATAGTTAAGCTCGAGGCGAGATGGTTGACGCATCAACTCTGCATTTCGATGTCGCGAAATTACACCGATGACATGCCCATCAAACATCACAGGGATAGTCTCTTCTTTAACCAGATACTCCCCCATCTGTTCTGGCTGAGTATCACGAACGATTTCAGCACTTGAGAGCGCTTGATCGATGTGAGGGCGTTTGCCATGTGAAATTTCATCACCGATAACGTCAAGCGGAAAGAGAGTGGCGGCAGTTGTCGGGCGGATATGTGCGACTGCAACATAGCCCGTTGGCCAACTTTTAAAATCTTTTCGCAGCGGAACCCACAGGATCAGATCAGCGAAAGATAAATCTGAGAGCAGTTGCCAATCGGCAATCAGTTCACGTAGACGGTGAATCTGCTCAGGTGAGAGCGGGCTTCTGCCCTGTACATAATCTTCAATGGCGGCCATTTATGCCTGCTTCAACCAGGTAGATAGATTCTGCGAAATCTCTTGAGTGGCAAACCAGGTTAGCTCTTGGCCATCTGCAGATACTTCAAAGAGGCATTGCAGATCGCTCCAAGAAAGTGAACCAGAGAGCGATACCGACATCTCATGACTTTCAGAGATGAGCTCTTGTGGAATTTCAAAGGCTAATACGCAGGCGGCACCCGTCCCTGCGCTCTTCATCTCAAGTGCATCTTCGGCCGCCACCATTGAAAGGGTAAATTCAATCTCTTCTTCATCAAGATCTGGGTGTGCTGCTAAGAAACTTGCAGTCGGCGCATAGATATCTGAAATATCGAGAGTCTCGGAGCTGGCAAACTCAGAGACTTCTTGGGCTGTCATAGCCGCATATCCACGCATGCGCTAAGCCTATAAGAATTTAAGAGATGAGCTGACCTGCAATTTCTGCAATAGAGCGGCGAAGATGGCTGCGTTCATTGACTTCATAGAGGCTAGCGCGCTCACTCTCTGCGCGTAAGGCGCTGCGACTATCGGCCGGCAGGGCAAACATACGCGCTGGCTTTATTGCACTCACGCTCTGAGTAAATGATTGATCGAGTGGTGAGTTCTTCTTACCGGGAGTCCGCATGCTCTGTACGCCGACAATTGCGGGCTTGATCGAATTCTGTGCCAGCTCACGCAATAGTTCGCGTAATCGCTCGAGCGAGAGTTGATCGCTCTTTGATAACAACCAAAGTTCATCTGCATACGTTGAGGTCCAGATAAATGCTTCGCTCTCCCATCTCTTGCCAGTTAGCTGCGCTGCAATATTTCGTAACACTCCAAGGTCAATCACTATGAAATCAAATTCAAAACGAGCGCTCTGCAGCTGCCCCAAATCACTTTCTAAATTCTCTTGCGAAATCTCCATGCCCCAGAGGTTTTCAGAGATCTGCGGATGGCGAACGCTGGCACGTAAACCCCTTTGCCCAAGTAAAGATGAGATAGCGGGAGCAAGAGCGTGCGCATCGACTAATAGCGTTCTCTTACCTAACAAGCTCAACTCTGTGGCGAGATTTATTGCAGTAAGAGTGCAGCCAGAGGAGCTCGCTGATGCAGAAATAGCAATCGTGCGCGCCCGGGCAGGAGCGCCCTGCGCCTGTGCTCTGATCATCGGTGCGCGTAGAGATCCGCGCATGAGCGAGATGAGTTCGAGCGAAGAGGTAGGAAACTCTTGCACTTCAGTAAATGAAGTGGGTGCGGAGTCTTTAGGTGCGAAGAGAAAGACTGGATACCCGCGAGATTTCAACTCTGCAATTGCTGCTGGGGTTAAGCCTTCTAGATCCGTAGCCAGAATAATCGTTGCCTTCTCTGGTGAAGCTGCGGTGCAGAGTTGGCTGATTGCATCAAAATCTAAAGCTCGCAGAGTGATATTCCAACCTTGCGAAAAGAGAGTACTTGCAATAAATCCTTCGCGCTCTGGATCTCGTATTCCGGTAATTGCTGAGTTAACGACTTCACCCACGTGCGCGCACAACCACTAAACGCCCACTCGTGGATGCAGATAGAACGGTTGCCACATCTACTCGATCTATAGCTAGCCCAAGAGCGACTTCGCCACCAAAGTTGCTGCCTTTGCGGTCGATAGATGTCACAAAAGCTCCACTGACAATGAACTCTGGAGCAATCGTCTCCTTTGACTCGCGAACATCATGGAGTTGATAGAGCGAAATCAATTCACCTACGGCAACTGCAAAGGGAATATCAACGGCTCTGATACTTAGTGAGATCTCTTGATGTGTGAGCGCTCTTGCATCATCTGTCAGCGAACTACCTTGCAACAGTTCACCAGCTACTAAGCGCCGGCGAGTGATAGATCCGATGGGATTGGTCGATGCTGCAAGGTAGTTCTTTGCCGCCGCCCCGAGCACAACAGATTGGTAGCCCAGATCATCGGCTCCAATCTGAGTACCTGCAGCCATTGGGCGCAGGACCACCCAATAATTTTCTTGTGTATTTGCAGCTCGCGTCATGAGAAATGAGGCGAGCAGCGCCCCAATACAGAGAGCAATTGAGAGATAGAGACGAGTCTGGGATTTCTTCTTAACAACCATGGGCGCACGGTAAAAGTGCGCGCGCTTGCTTCTAACTTACCTTTCCACAGTACGACTTAAGTATGAGCAACTTTAAGACTTTTAGTCGGTTCACTTTTCTGCGCGCAACAGAAAAATCGCGCCATGACTACAGAGACTTCACATACGCTCATTGAAAATCGCCGCTCTTTTCTGCAACTGGTATCCAGCACCGAAGATCGCTCGCTGTGGGAACATCCAGTGCTCGATATCTTTGCACCTCCTGTAAGGGAAATTCCAGCGCAGAAGGCAAAGCTTTATCTCGTTCCTTCAACCTTCGGCGAAGATCTCGAAGCTGATGAGATGCCAATTCCAACTTCAGCATCAGAGTTGCCTGAGCTACATGCCTGGACCATGAAGTTTATTGTCAGCGTTGTTGAAGTGTGGGGCGGAAGACGGCAGCCGGCACAACTTATTCGCTGGTGCCATCGCGTTATCTATATGGAGTTACTCAAGAGCGCTGGGACTCAGAAGGAGATCGGAAAGATTAAGAGCATCCATCAATCAGAGCCATTCGATGGAATCTGTGAATCAACGGTCATCATTCGATTTGGTGCGCGCTACCGATCAGCAGTTATCCGCTTTGAAGGCGTAGATGGACGTTGGTTATGTACTGCTCTACATCTTCTCTAAGGGACTTTAAGAAGTTAAGCGGCGCCGTGACAGCGCTTATATTTCTTTCCAGATCCGCAAGGGCATTGGCTATTACGCGAAACGCCTCCGCTTGAAGCAACGCCGCTTTCATCTGCTGCTGAATAGCGAAGTGGCTGGCTCTGCGCAGGTTTGTCATCGACACCTTGCGCCTTAATAGCGCTTCCGTCTCCTTCGATTGTTACCTGCACGTTAAAGACCAAGCTAGCTAGCTCTTCCTTAATGGCATCCATCATCGCAGCGAAGAGTTCGTAGCCCTCACGCTGGTACTCAACAAGTGGATCACGTTGCGCCATTGCACGCAGGCCGATTCCTTCTTGCAGATAGTCCATCTCATAGAGATGCTCGCGCCACTTTCGATCTAGAACCGAGAGAAGAACGCGTCGTTCTAGTTCGCGCAATACCTCAGCGCTCAATTCTTCTTCGCGCTTCTTGTAGGCCTGTTTCGCATCTTCAAGAATCTTTGACTCTAGATAATCAACATCGAGCGCATCTTTTGAGCCAACTTCTGCAATCAACTCTTCTGGAGTAAATGAGATTGGATAAATGAGCTTGAGCGCAGTCCATAGCTTCTCGAGATCCCAATCTTCGGCATATCCCTGCTCTGCTGCAGCATGGACGTAAGCCGAGACGGTATCGGCGACAAAGTCGCCTACTTGCTCGCCCAGATCTTTACCTTCAAGAACTAAACGGCGTTCACCGTAAATAACTTCGCGCTGGCGATTCATGACATCGTCGTACTTGAGGACGTTCTTACGAATCTCAAAGTTCTGAGCTTCGACCTGTGTCTGGGCTGAACGGATAGCGTTAGAGACCATCTTCGATTCAATTGGCTCATCTTCAGGTAATCCGGCAGCTGACAGTACGCGCTCAACAATTCCTGAGTTAAAGCGGCGCATCAAATCATCTTGGAGTGAGAGATAGAAACGTGATTCACCTGGATCGCCTTGGCGACCAGAGCGACCACGTAACTGATTATCGATACGGCGTGATTCGTGGCGTTCGGTGCCAAGAACATAGAGGCCACCGAGTGAAACTACTTCTTCATGCTCTCTAGCGATTGCTTCTTTCTGCTTTGCAATCTCTGCAGGCCAAGCAGCTTCATATTCAGGTGCATTATCAACTGGAGAAATTCCACGACGTTGAAGTTCGAAGTCAGCCATAAACTCTGGGTTTCCACCAAGCATGATGTCTGTACCGCGACCAGCCATGTTAGTTGCCACAGTGACAGCGCCCTTAGTACCAGCGCGGGCAACAATCGCTGCTTCACGTTCGTGGTGCTTAGCGTTCAAAACTTCATGGGGAACGCCAGATTTTTTCAGAAAGGCAGAGAGCTCTTCAGATTTTTCTACGCTGACGGTACCGACCAAAACAGGTTGGCCCTTACGGTGACGCTCGACGATATCGAGAGTAACGGCTGCAAATTTTCCGTTCTCGGATTTGTAGACCAAATCTGGCTGATCAATACGTTGCATATCTCTATTGGTAGGGATCGGAACAACGCCAAGTTTGTAGATTTGATGGAATTCTGAAGCCTCTGTCATCGCAGTACCGGTCATACCTGAAATGGTTTCGTACAAGCGGAAGTAGTTCTGCA
>JAIXPU010000036.1 GCA_027486075.1 Streptomycetaceae bacterium
ACTCTTGCGTTTTTGATCCCTGTTTTAGACCCAGATCGCGTGATTTTAGGTGGATACGCAGTGCGTATCTCCGAGTTACTCATACCAAGGCTTAAATATCACTTAGAGAGAAAAAATAAGAATATGAGCACTTTTACCCTGGATACATCTCCACTAGATACTGATGCAGCTCTCTTCGGAGGATATATCTCGGCTCAAGAGGAACTATTTAATGCACCTCACTCAATTGCATAGCTATTGATTATTTAATTGGTTCCCAATCAGAGCGTGATGAATAAGGGTTCTCATAGGTTGGCTTATTCACATATCTTGAATAGGTAAAGTCAAAGGTTGCTCCAGCTCCGGGTGCAAGATCTATGGTCAACCACTTGCTATTTATACTTACCGTTTCTGTCTGACCGTCTTCGGTAGAAATCTTTACTGAGTTAAATCTATTCTCACCGAAATTGCCCGCCTGAATTGTGACAGTGCGAGGCTCGGTTGTATTGAGATTAATTATCACCACGGTCATTTCATCTGCTGTGACTTTCTCAACCATCGCTGCAACGCTATCTGGAAGTCCAGCTCGCTTCTTCTCTCCATCAAAGTAGCGAACTTTTGCGAATTGCAGACCGCCGTGAGAAATATGCATTGGTGAACCACTGAGCATTTGGGATAAGCCCTCAAAATAGATTGGGTTGAACTCTTGCCAGGCATGGATGCTGTATCCCGGGATACGCAGATCCAAACCAACTTCTACATCAGCAGTTGCTGGGTCATACGAGTTCCAATTGCGTGGGTCTCCTGTGAGTGATCGCATCTTATGTAGTTGTGAATCAATGAGCTCAAGGTTTGCTTGCAGAATTTTTGTTGGGTAATCAGGAAATTTGCCTTGGATAAATTCAAACCATGAGAGCGTATTGCCGATGTAATGCTTTGTATTGCGCCCTGATTTCTTATCTCTGCCTGACACGCGTGGAACCACTATCTGGTTGCGGTCGCTCTCGTGGGGCAAGGCATTTATTCGATCAAGATCTTCTTGCGCCATAGAAGCAGTCCAGAGATAGATCATGTGGCGCGCTGATGGTTGGCGATAATCCGCCCAACCGCTATCAAGGCGGCGATGAGGAACAGCGATTGTGCCGCTCTCTTCTTTTCGCAGAGACCAGATTAAATCGAATTGCGATCTTGGTAGCTCTAGATATTTGGTATCGCCTGTAAGTAAAAGCGCGTTCATCGCAGCATTTGTTAACGGTTCAATAATTGTCATAAAGCCGTGTGGCCAGCGCCAGCCGTAATAGCCGCCCCACCACTTGCCTTCGTTGAATTCGCCAATCTGCCCTGAGGTCCCGATGTTGTCGGGGATGATTCCATTGTTCTGCTCGCACCTATCCATCCATGCGCTGATGTATTCGAGAGCTGTCTGCTTAATAGATTCATCGTGTGAGTACATGTATGAATGGGTTAAGAGAGAGGTTGAATTGAGATTGAGTGGCACATCTCCACGGTTCATCCGTTGATTCATTTTCTCAATTAAATCAGCGTAGATTTCAGGATCAGACCACTGGCAGCGCATGGATGAAAAGTCAGTCTTTATGACATCTTCATACGGAGCGGGATAGTCATCAAGCACTGTGCGATGTGTTGACCAATCTTCTTCGGTCACAACCTGACGTGGACCTTTGCTGCCTGTTAGTGGCGAGCGCATCAATTTAAGTTCGGGGTCGTAGTTCGGCGCTTCTTCATCTTCACCTGTGTAGAGACGGGCAAAGCGATCTGCTCTTTGGCGATTAATAAGTGATTCGGGTTTTGTCAGACCTAAGAAATAATGAAAGAGATAGCCTTCACCGTGATGCATCCAGTCGTAATAGCCATCGAACTCTCGGTAAATCTGACCGTACTTGGTCCACTGCAGCGTGATGGCCTCCCACATTTTTTTAGCTAATTCGTACACTTCTTCGCTGCCGCCAACGCTGTAGAAAAGCGCGAGATACATAAAGCCTTCATAGGGGTCATCCGAGCCATCCATCCCAGGCCATTCGTCATGCCAAATCAGCGAGCCATCAGGTCGGGTGTATCGCGCAACAAACTCAGGGGCTGCAGCGTTGAGTTTGTCGATGATTTCACGCTCGAGCCGCGCCCATTCTGGAACTGTTACCTTTGAATTAATAGCAATCCGTGGATGGGTCTCGGAACTCATTCCAAAAGAGTATCTCAGCGCTCTTGGATTTCGGCATCGGCTGTCGGTGGTGGGTTCTAGGCTCGCTACATGAGTGAATCACCTGGCAATAAGTTCATGGCCCTACTTGTCATTGTTGCTGCTCCCTTTGCAATGGGGGCATTCTTTTTGGCGTGGTCACCGGCACAGCAGTATTCGATTACTGATCCAGCTATTGACGGTTACGTACAGCCTCGGGATGTAAACAAGATTGTCAATGACACATCCCGCTCCACGGTTGCAGTCTTCTGCGATGCTCCAAAGAAAGAGGGCATCGGTTCAGCCTGGGCAGTTGTTCTCGATGAAGAGCAATACAGCGAATACGAACAGGTTTACATCACTAATTATCACGTCATCGATGATTGCATCGGCCAAGAAAAGTATCTGACTATTTCACGAGCCTACAAGAAGGCTTTCTCGGCGCGAATCATTACGATGGATAAAGAAAATGATTTAGCAGTGCTTGTTTCAGATCTCAAGGTCCCTGCGCTAAAGCTTGCGCAAAGTGCGCCGTTTCCTGGTTACTGGGTAATGACCTCAGGAAGCGCCGATGCCTACCAAGGCTCAATTTCATTTGGAACGGTGTTAAACGTAACTGATACCGAGGTGTTGATTACCGCCAATGTCTCCGCCGGAAATAGCGGTGGGCCACTTGTTGATAATGAAGGTAATGTAATCGGTACCGTCTCGTGGTCGAGCAAGCTTGAGCAATACAACGGCGCGATGTCGCTGGATGCGATGTGCACCAAGATTCTGAGCTGCGATAGTGAGTATTACTGGGAATTCTGAAGCGCGGACTTAGCCAGAGCTAGAGACGTACTCTTTCAGCGCTTGATTCTCGACAGAGATCTCGTTTAGGTAGTGTTTAACAACATCCCCAATTGAAATCACGGATAGTAATTTGTTTTCGCTATCAACTACCGGAACATGGCGGATTCTCTGCTGAGTCATCATCGCCATAATCTCGGCAACTGTGGCATCGGGTGTGCAGGTGTGAACATTGACTGTCATGATGTCGCGGACATGCAAATATTCAAGCTGATCAATCTTTCCAGGCATCGCGCGAACAACATCTCGCTCAGAGATGATTCCATCGATAACTTTGCCATCGGTAGAAACAACGAGCGCTCCCACTTTAAAGCTGTTGAGGAGTTCTACAAGATGAGGCACCGTGTCCTGGGCGCTAATTGTGTAAGCTTTTTTATTGGCGATAATGGTTTGGATTTTCATTTTTTCTCCTAACCTCGGGTAGCCAACATATTTCTCCTCCTGGGGGTGAAATTCAATAGGTACCGGGTTAAATCTTTCCTCTGACCAGATATAGAGCGTGGGTAGCACCGGGTGCTGACCATTACAGGTGGGTCAGCGGGGTTCGATGGGCAGTCACATGGGTGCGCTGATATTTTTGGCGTTATGAAGGCTATTACTGCAGCAGTTGCTGTTCTTGCCGGTATCGCGATTGCCCTGAGTGCAGGTGCATCATTTATCTCAGATTTACGTACGCAATTAACGGGCGTTACTGATCAAGTGAAGGATTTGCTGCCTGGCGGAGATGCATATTCGCTCGGTGTTGAAGAGGGTGAGAAGATTCAAAATAGCGCCGCTTACTTAGATCAGATAGATATCGGGATGCTTCCTGGCGCTACTGAATTGATTGAGAGCGTTAAGAGCGGTCAGGCAACTCGTGAGCGCATTACACAGATTGCAAATATCTACTTTCCTGTGGCAGCGCTGAAGAAAGGTATCTTGGATATCTCCGCCGACAATCGTGCAGATTTTGTGCGCGGAGTTATTGACGGCTACTTCCCACAATGAAAAAGGTCGTTACACTTCTTACCTCGCTCTTTCTTGGAGCGGGTGTGCCTGCAAATGCTGCTGATTTTGAAGATGGTTCGGTATCACTCAACATCACCAGTCGCTCGATAGATAAGGGCGTTACTGAAGGTGGTAATACACGTGGGCCAGCGCTTGCGCTCTTAAAAGATGACACTGTCTTATTGGGTGGCGGGCGCAGTGGTGGCGAACTATTGACATGGAATAAGGCAAGGACTTCTCTGCGCAGTTTAGGAAAGTTTATTCCGGCAGATCGTCGTCAAGTTGATTCACGCTTTGCCATTAACGATATTGCTGTTCTTTCTGAAAGTGCGGCTTCAGCGAAGTTGCTGATCTCTTATCCACGATTGGGCGCTGGCGGTTCGTGTGTTGAAGTCGTAATCGATGAGTTGGCCTACGACCGAACGAAGCAGCGGGCTGCCTTTGTGCGTAATTGGTTTGTGAGCAAGCCATGTGTGCCGGTATCTGCGGTGCAACATACAGCTGGGCGCTTTGAAGTCATTGATAAGAACAGCGTCTATGTGACTATCGGAGATTTGGGCTATAGCGAGATTGATAACCGCAGCAAGCGTGGTGATTTAGGTTCGGTCTTTAAGTTAACCGCTAAATCTGCAGTGAAGGTCTCGCAAGGCCATCGCAATGCACAAGGAATTGTTCTCTTCGATATGAAGGTCTTGATGACGGCAGAACATGGGCCGCGTGGTGGCGATGAGTTAAATGTGATTGAAGATGGCGGCGATTACGGATGGCCCTTTGTTTCTTATGGCCAGCCATATAGCGGTGGGGATTATGTGAAGCCGGGTAAGACGGGATCACATGAAGGATATATAGAGCCGATTACTTATTGGGTTCCATCGATTGCACCGACTGAATTAGTGCAGTTACCTGTCGCGGGTTGGGGCAGTTGGGGTCGTGCGTTGGTGCTGGGAACTTTGCGTGAAGAGGTATTGGTCTTTATGAAGGTCAATGAGAAGTTAGAGGTCACCGATAGCGTGCGCGTTGATATGGGCGATCGCATCCGTGATCTTGAGGTGTTGAGTAATGGTTCTCTTCTTGCAACTACTGATTCAGGAAAGTTGATTACGGTCAGTATTTCCTTAAAGTGACTTAGTATCTGGCCTTGTTACCACTTCCGGTTATAGGCGATGTGTCAGAACCAGCAGTGCAGCTTGATCGGACGGGTCACCTTCATTTAACTCAATGGCAAATTGGCCACTTCTTCTCTGCCAATCATTGACTGATAAATCTCGGGATAGACCAGATAAATGATCAATATCTGCAAGATCAATTTTTGTGTAATCCTGATGCACAACCCCTTGATGTCCAAAGGGTGCGGTTGCGATGCAGACCTGGTCCTGCTCGTCAACAAATACTTCGATGGTGCGCCCTTGTTGCGGCCAGTCAATTAGGGAAGCCGTTTCGATCTGCCAAAATCCTTGGCTTGGGTTTTCGCCGAAGTAGGTAATGTGATGACGATGTGTGTGGCCACAGATCCACGCAATCACCTCTTTTTTGCCGAGAAAGAGTTTTTCAATTTCCTCGCGCACAACGCGTGGCTCCTGGTGGGGGGTGTATGCGTTATACATATCTTGCAGAGGGTGATGTGAAGTAATGATTGCAAGTCGACCTTCTAGGGATTCCAGTTGATGTTGCAGCCAATTAAACTGTGTGCGATCTAACGAACCTTGCCAACCGCCAAATGGATTTACAGTATCGAGAGCAAGCAAGGTCACATGCTCATAATCTTTGCGCCAATACTTCACCTGCCCAAGCTCGGAATAGAGCGGGAAATTCTCTGCCCATGAAGTGGCTCCAACAAAGTCTCGATTACTGTCAGCTGTCACTGGAATCTGAACTGGGCTCACTGGTTGTGGATATGAGGCCGGTCCAATCTCAGTCACATTACTCAGCGCGCGAAGGGCTTCTTCATCTGGAAGTTCAAAAATTTTCAACTCTGATTGAGCAAGATCTCGCAGGAATTGATCGGGGGCAACAGTGCCCTGCAAGAGGGCATCGTGATTTCCGTGAACTGGAAGAACTTCGTGCTTAATTCCAGGAGCTAAGATCGAAGTGCGAATTGCATTGAGTAAATCTGGAATCTCTGGATAGCCATAAAGTTTTCTCGGGAAATCATCGCTCTCACCGGCAGGAGTGCCGTGAGGATTCCAGAAGAAGGGAGAGTAACGATCTCCTCCTGCGCCTTCCCAGCGTTCAGGGGAACCGCTATCGGGAGTTACGACTCCTCCAGCAAGGAGCGTTGCGCACCATTCCAACTCATTGCGTTGAGCGTTATCGGTAAGGTCGCCAGTAATCAGAACTGCATCGATAAAT
>JAIXPU010000134.1 GCA_027486075.1 Streptomycetaceae bacterium
ACCGGACATAAGCTCAAGTTCTGGACTCCTGGTGGTTCATCAACTCCGCTCTTCACAGATGCGCACCTTGATATTCCACTTGATTACGAAGGCGTTGCAGCAGCTGGCTCAATGCTGGGCACTAAAGCGCTACAAATCTTTGATGAAACTACCTGCGTTGTTCGCGCAGTACTTCGTTGGACTGAGTTCTATAAGCACGAATCTTGCGGAAAGTGCACACCATGCCGTGAAGGAACGTGGTGGTTGGTACAAATCCTTCGTGATCTTGAAAATGGAACTGGCACAGAAGCAGATCTTGAGAAGTTGCTCGATCTCTGCGACAACATCATGGGTCGCTCATTCTGCGCACTCGGTGATGGTGCAACTAGCCCAATTACTTCATCCATTAAGTATTTCCGCGATGAATACATTGCTCACCTCACAAATGGCGCTTGCCCATTTGATCCAGTGAAATCAACTCTCTTTACTGGGGCGGTGAGCTGATGACTACAACTCAAGACTCAGCAGTTGCAGTTGAGCTCATTACTGTCGTTATCGATGGCTTTGAAGTTTCAGTACCAAAGGGAACTCTGGTAATTCGCGCTGCAGAGAAGCTTGGAATTCAGATTCCACGTTTCTGTGATCACCCACTTCTTGATCCAGTCGGTGCTTGTCGTCAATGTTTGGTTGATATTGAAATTAATGGTCGCGCATTTCCAAAGCCACAGGCATCATGCACAATTCCTGTCGAGCCAAATATGATCGTAAAGACTCAGCTGACTTCACCTGTTGCCGATAAAGCGCAGCAAGGTGTGATGGAACTTCTTCTCGGTAATCACCCACTTGATTGCCCTGTCTGCGACAAGGGCGGCGAATGCCCTTTGCAGAACCAAGCGATGAGCAATGGTCGAGCTGATGCTCGCCTCGATGGTTATAAGCGCATATTTGAAAAGCCGATTGCGATTTCATCTTCCGTCTTGCTTGATCGCGAACGCTGCGTTCTCTGCGCGCGCTGCACACGTTTTTCTGCGCAGATTGCATCTGATCCATTTATTACTCTTAATGAACGTGGCGCTCTTCAGCAAGTAGGAATCTACGAGAACGATCCATTTAAGTCTTACTTCTCTGGAAACACTGTGCAGATCTGCCCAGTGGGTGCGCTGACAGGTACTTCTTATCGATTCCGCGCACGTCCATTTGATTTGGTTTCAACCCCATCTGCTTGTGAGCACTGTGCATCAGGTTGCGATATGCGCACCGATGTTCGTCGTGGCAAAACGCTGCGACGCCTTGCAGGAGATGACCCATCTGTAAACGAAGAGTGGAACTGCGATAAGGGTCGCTGGGCATTTAAGTACGTCACCGCCCTTGATCGTCTTACTCAGCCACTGGTTCGTAATTCAGATGGCGAACTCGTTGCAGCCTCTTGGCCAGAGGCACTTGCCGCAGCTGCTGCAGGTCTTAAGGGCAAGCGCGCTGCAGTTCTGACTGGTGGCCGCGTTACTACAGAAGATGCCTACGGATATTCAAAGTTTGCCCGTATTGCACTCGGCACCAACGATATTGATTACCGTGCTCGAGTTACATCCGATGAAGAACGCGATTTCTTGGCGGCGCACGTTGCTGGTTCTGCAACGACGTATCGCAATATCGATACTGCAGATCACGTTGCGCTTATCGCCTTCGAGCCAGAAGAAGAATCACCAATTGTTTTCTTGCGAATCAATAAGCAATTTAAGAAGCGCGCACTCAAGGTAACCGCTGTAGCAACTAAGCAATCAATTGCGATGGATAAGCTCAAGGCAGAGTTCATCAAGGTGGCACCAGGTGCTGAAAGCGCAGCCGTTTCTAGCCTTGCACTGACAGCTAAGTCAGTCATTCTCGTTGGAGAACGCGCCTCTGAAAGCGCAGGTCTCTTCTCAGCAGTTGCAGCTCTTGCTGCCAAGACTGGTGCAAAGGTTGCCTACATTCCGCGTCGCGCTGGAGAACGCAGTGCGCTCGAAGCTGGCGCGCTAGGAAACGTTCTCCCTGGCGGCCGACCTGTTGTTGATGCAGCAGCTCGCGTTGATATTGCAGCAGCATGGGGAGTGAACTCACTTCCTGCAGAGCCAGGCCGCACAACCTCTGAGATTGTTGCCTCCCTTGCCTCAGGTCAGCTCGATGCAGTTGTAGTCGGTGGAGTCGATGCACACGATCTTCGCCATGGATCTGAGGTGCTTGCAGCTCTTAAAAAATCTTTCGTTGTATCCCTCGAGATTGCGCCAAGTTCTGTGACTGCGGTTGCAGATGTTGTTCTTCCAGTTGCTGCAATTACCGAAAAGAGCGGCAGCTTCCTTAACTGGGAAGGTCGCGCCCGTGCCTTTGATTCAGCAGTTGCTGATTCACATCACCGCAGCGATGTTCGAATTCTTTCCATGCTTGCTGATGCAATGGGCAATCCAATTTCACTCGGCACAGTCACAGCGGCTGCTCGAGAATTTAACCAACTCGGCAAGTGGGATGGCGCACGCGTTGCCCTGAACTCAGTAGCCCCAACACCAGCTGCATCTGTTTCGGGTAACGATGCCATCTTGACTTCATGGCGTCGCTTGTTGGATATGGGAACTCTGCAAAAGGGTGAAGATAATTTAGCTGGAACTCGTCGACCAACTGTTGCTGTCATATCTCCAAAGCGCGCAGCTGCGATGGGCGTCAATAGCGGTGAGCAAGTGCGAGTATCAAATGCGCACGGTTCAATCACTATTCCTGTTCTGGTTGAAGATATTCATGATGATGCTGTCTGGATTCCACGAAACTCATTTGCTTCCCAAGCACTTGTTGCACTCGATGCAGTTCATGGCGAAGTAGTTACGGTGGTTAAAGCATGACAACAGCAGAACTCTTGGCACAAGATCCAGTCTGGCTGATTGCAGTTAAGGCCCTTATCGTCTTCATTATCTGCGTTATCGCTACCCTGCTTGCGGTCTGGACTGAACGTCGCGTCTTAGCAAAGATGCAGCTACGTACTGGCCCTAACCGAGTTGGAAAATTTGGCTTATTGCAATCACTCGCTGATGGCGTAAAGCTGGCGCTGAAAGAGGACATCATTCCTGCAGCGGCAGATAAAATTGTCTTTATCTTGGCGCCAATCATCGCCACATCAATGTGCTTTATGGCCTTTGCAGTTATCCCAATGACGGGTGAAGTAAGCATCTTCGGACAGCAGACTGCGCTCCAACTTACTGATCTGCCAGTAGGCGTTCTCTATATCCTTGCGGTAACTTCAATCGGCGTTTATGGCGTTGTATTGGCAGGTTGGTCCTCTGGATCTACCTACCCACTCCTCGGTGGACTTCGCTCAAGTGCGCAAGTTGTTTCCTATGAAATTGCGATGGGTCTATCTCTTGTAGCTGTCTTTATCTATGCCGGTTCTATGTCAACCTCTGACATCGTTGGTTCTCAGCATGACAATATCTGGAATGCAATCGTTCTCTTCCCATCATTTGTTATCTACGTGATTTCAATGGTCGGAGAAACAAACCGTGCACCATTTGACCTTGCAGAAGCTGAAGGCGAGCTTGTTGGTGGATTCCACACTGAATACTCATCGCTGAAGTTCGCGCTCTTCTTCCTGGCTGAATACGTCAACATCATCGCTGTCTCAGCGCTGGCAACAACGCTCTTCCTTGGTGGCTATCACGCACTTCCAGGTCTTGGCTTTACTGAAAGCTGGCTGGGTGGTTGGTTCACTCTGGTCTGGTTCTTTGCAAAAGTAATCTTCTTCTTCTTTATCTTTATGTGGTTGCGCGCAACGCTGCCACGTCTTCGCTACGACCAATTTATGAAGTTTGGCTGGAAGGTTTTGATTCCAGTTTCACTCATCTGGATCCTGATTGTTGCAACGCTTCGTGTGCTGCAGCAAGAAGGAGCATCACGCGTTGCCATCATTTCTTTCGCAGCTGGAATCGTTATCTTGGTAATGGCCGCCAGCTCGCTCTTGGATCGCAATAAGCAGAAGGCGCGCGCTCCAAAGGCTGAAGGAGAAGCTCCAGACTTCCCAATTCCATCTCTTCCACAAGTGCAATCAATTAACGTGTCAGGGGAGAAGTAATGACTGACTTCAACGAGAACTCAAAGTTGGAAAAGAAGAGTTCAGGACAAGCTGATATCAACTCAGTTCCATTTACTGAAGTTGAGCAGCCAGGTCCTGCACCCCTTGGCCAACAAGCAAAGGGTTTCTGGGTCACCTTCTCTTCAATGTTTAAGAAGAACCAGACCGTTCAATACCCTGACGTAAAGGCACCAACTCAGCCACGTTTTCATGGTCGCCATCAACTTAACCGCCACCCAGATGGACTTGAAAAGTGCATTGGATGCGAACTCTGCGCTTGGGCATGTCCTGCAGATGCGATTTATGTAGAAGGTGGCAACAACACCCCTGACAATCAAATCTCTCCGGGAGAACGTCATGGTGCGGTCTATCAAATTAACTATCTTCGCTGCATCTTCTGTGGCCTCTGCGTTGAAGCCTGCCCAACTCGTGCGCTCACAATGAC
>JAIXPU010000142.1 GCA_027486075.1 Streptomycetaceae bacterium
ACCCAAGGTAATAACAATCTCTAGGCCAGATCCTGTAACAACGCCAGCACCATGTACTTCAGCATCGTTAAGAACTTTCGCAGGAATTCCTAGGCGTTCTGCAATGGCAGCTTCGGCATCAAATCCCCACCACTGTTCTTTAAGCTCAGGGTTCATGCGAGTGTGAGGGCCGGCATCATTAATGTAATGAGGCGTTGCAACAACTACGCCGTTACGAATCATTCCTGGAAGACCAACAGTTACTCGCTGTGCTTTAGGAAGTGACTTTGCAATCTTTTCAACGGTATCAAGAAAACGCTTGGTTGTTAGCGGATACGGTGTTTCAACACGTGTGGGCGCTGCATGCATAGTTCCGGATTCATCGAGAACACAGCTTTTAATAAAGAGACCACCGCAATCGATGGAGAGCGTCATTGAACTCATGAAAGGGCATCCATAACTGTAATTGTTTCGCCGAAGACCAAGTCAGAGGCAACTGATTGCCACTTCTTGCTGTTCTCATTGATCATATGAGCATCCCATGAAGGACGATTAGTCCAGATTTCCCAGACGTTCACGACGTTCTCTTTTTGAGTATCGCGGTAAATCTCTAGAAACTCGCATCCAGCTTCGGTGCGGATTACTGCTGCGTGCTGGCTGAGTTTCGACACGAATTCGTCGAATTTACCTGGCTGCACATCAATAGCCACGAAGAGGAAGACTTTGCTCACTGGATAAAGATACCTGCTTATCCAAGCACTGGTAAATGCACGTCTGGAACTCTATGTTCACGATGCGCGACAACTGATGCGCTGTGATATTTCTCAATCTCTGCCAAGAAATTAGGATCGAGATATGGACGGCCATCAACGATTGAGCCTTGAACTCCTTCGATGACCGCAGCAACATCCTCTCCAGACATTGTTTTATAGGTCTCTAGAGCATGCGCTAATGCGAGTACTTGGTTCCGGTTTTCGCGCAAGATTTCTTCAGCTTGAATAAGCAATTTGCCTAAGTTCTCTTCGATGCGATCGCTCAGAGCCATTCTCATCTGCTTCTCTGTATCGTCTTTTCCTTTTGGACCGCCAGGTGCGCCCATTTCAAAGCGACGATTGCTGACATGTGAAGAAATTGTTGAACCCATTCCCCAATGGCCTTCCATCAAAGATGCAATGGTGGTTGCGCTCTCGAGGTCACCTGAAACACCAGATGAGTTATCCCCTTCAAAGAACATTCTTTCGCCTGCAAGGGATGCAAGAGATACCAAAATATCTGATTGGTATTCGCTCTTCCAACGAGTGAATTGATCATCTGGCGGAATACTTGCCACCATACCTAAGTAATCAGAACCCTTTTCAATCGTTGCTAAATCAATAGACATATGTTGGCGAGTGCGATGCGCCATCACTGCGTGGCACGCTTCGTGAACTGCAACAGCATGTCGTTCGCGCTCAATGTATTCAACATCCTCAGAAGGTCCAAGCTCTTTCTGTTGCTTGGCCTTGATGATGTCAGACCATTCAATTGAGGTACGACCGTTACGAATCGCCATAATCAGCGCTTCGTTGATGGTGTCCTTAATTGTTGCACCCGTTGCATACGGAGTAATCGTTGCAATCTTGTCTATCTCTTCGGCAGTAAGTGAGTGTGAGACCTTTG
The DNA here is from genome assembly GCA_027486075.1 of Streptomycetaceae bacterium. Taxonomy (GTDB): domain Bacteria; phylum Actinomycetota; class Actinomycetes; order Nanopelagicales; family Nanopelagicaceae; genus Planktophila. The sequence continues at coordinate 1,639 of JAIXPU010000142.1, forward strand.
ATAGATAGCCTTCATATGTACGGACACGTCCAGCCTTACTTGGATATCCAACGCGATACATACGATCGATACGTCCAGGACGAAGGAGCGCTTCATCGAGAGATTCAGGCATATTGGTAGCCATCACAACCAGGATTCGATACTTAGGTGGATTCTTTGGGCGCATCCCTAAGGTGCGTCGCACAATACGATTGAAGAAGCCGCGCGGCTTCTTAAGACCAGAAAGTTCAGTCAGTAACGCTTGCAGAGTTCCCGAACCTCCGCCGCCACCTGCTGCCCCACCCATAACAAACTTTTCGCGGGTAATGGCCGAGACTGCAGAGTCAGATAGATAAGTGCCGCCGTGGCAATTACTTTCAAAAATCTGTGACTTATTCATGGTGGAAGTTCGCTGTGGCCCACCTTGAGTAATTATTCCGCGATTGCCGAGTGCATCTGCTTCATCAAAAAAGACAACAACGCCACCGTAGCGCAGCGCTAACTTACGCAACTTACGGAAGAGGCTCTTTACCTTGAGGACTCCGATACCAATGAACATATTTGTAAACGCACCTGGATCAACAAAGACGAATGGTTTACCGGTTTCGCCAGCCATTGATTCAGCCATCAGCGTTTTACCTGTACCTGGCGGGCCCCATAAAAGAATTCCGCCCGGCACATATCCGCCATGCTTTTCGATCTCTTCTGGAGTCTCGAGGAAGAGCAAGTTTTCACGGATGCGATTGAGAACGTGGTCCTGTCCCCAGACATCGCTGAAGCGGGTGCGAATGTCATCTGGGAAATATGTATCAACGCCACCACGACTTAAGAAGTAGAAGAGCGCTGCAAATTGAATAACGATAAAGACAACAGCAAACATGAGCTGTGCTAAAAATGGCAGAGCAGAGAGGAATGCCTTTGGCGCTAAGAAGAGCGCTTTAATTGGTGGTTCGTCATAAATTGCACCGAGAATGACTGCGAGAAGGAAGACAACAAGCGCCCATTTAATGGCACGGGAGAGGCGAAAGCGAGTCCAATCGCTTAAGCGATGTATCTGGCGATCAACAAAGTCAAAGTAACGCTTCCAAACTCCATGATACGGCGCTAAAACTTCCGCCAAAATAAAGTGAATCTGTCGGATGACTTCAATAACAGCAAGAACAATCAGCCATGATTTAGAGCTAGCAGTATTTCTCAACCCATCTTCGACGCTGAGAATTGGATTTTCAGCAAGGCTTGACCAGGTAAGTACGAGAAAGGTGATTGCAAAGAGGAGCAAGAACTTGATGCGGTCATAGAAAGAGAGATGAATACGAGTCTTTCTATCAGTATCGCGCGGTCTGCTCGGGCGGTTCTCTAACTGGTTAACCTGGCTCATCGCGCTCCCTCTACTGTGAATGAAGAAACAATCTCTTCAATTTTCTTCTTATTCTTGGCATAACACTCGGTAGTGCATCGAACAACGAAGATATACATCGTCGTGCGGTCATTAGACATTAGAGAAGTCTGGTTGATGGTCTGCTCTTTATCGTCGATCGAGAAGCTATAGACAGTCTGAACTCCCCGAGCGCCTTTCTGCACAACTTCCTGATCTACCAATATTTGAAAATCTGGAGCGCTGGGATCATCACCATTAATAATGCTGGTAACTGGAACAATCACATCTCTTAAGGTGTTGTATGAGACAGAATTAATCTCAGAGCTTTCTAAATCACGTACTCGCGCGAAAACTAGTGGCTGCGCTGGCGCAGTTAAGTTAAATACCTCAGAGACCTTTAACTTCTTATTGGTTGTATATGCAATCTGCCATTTGACCAGAGCTTGGCGTGCTGCGCCTTCAGGCTCGGTTGATTCTTTCTCATACTTATTCAGCGAAGCCGTTGATAAAGCTTTCCAATTAGTCGGAACAGAGAAGAAGACGCCTTCACTCTTTGAAGCTGGATATAACTTAGAACTTTCGCCACATGCTGTGAGCCCAAGCACTAGAGCTATACCCAGAAGGGCAACCATGGGGCGTCTCATCTAGAAATTCTCCCTGATTTCAGGAAAGTCCGCCATATGTAGCTCTCTTATGGATTGGGCTGGTGTATCGACCAGAGCGTCCAGATGTGGGTGCGCACAGTTCTAGGTTGGCGCAATATCTGAACTATTTGGAATGCCACATCATCCGGGCGGAGAAAAGTAGCCTGACGCGGCTCTCCTGCAATACGCCCTACATTGAGAGCGAACTCGGTCTCTGTGGCAGCTGGGCACACCAACGCGACTCGAACGCCCTTCTCTCGAAGCTCTCGATCTAAAGCTCCAGCAAAACCAACTTGGGCATGTTTTGTTCCGGCATAGACAGCTTCGGTTGGACCTCCACGAAAGCCTGCTGCAGATGCCACGATGATGATGTCGCCTGCCTCTTTTTCAAGCATTGCAGGAAGTGTGGCGCGAACGATGTGCACAGTGCCTTCATAATTAGTTCGCATCATCCGAGTTATCTCGTCATCGCTGTAATCTAAAACAGATCCATACATTCCTACACCAGCATTTGGAACAACGCAATCGATTGTTCCAAAAGTATCAATCGCCTTCTTTGCAACTGCTCTTGAAACATCAGGGATAGATGAGTCACCAGCAACGTAGGTGGCATTTTCAGCTCCGAGTTCGGCGACCATCTCTTGAAGTCTGCCCTCGTTGCGCGCATTCAATACAACCTTGCACCCTAGTTCAACAAGTTGCCTTGCAGCTGCAGCACCAATTCCAGAAGTTGCACCAGTAATTACTACTACGGAATCCTTGAGGTCTCTTAGTTGATAAGTCATTGCACGAGAGTAAATCCATGGGTGTGCTTTGACAACATATTTCTATTGGTTGTGAGCCAAGTCTCTGGAAAAAGAAAAGCCCCCGGTGTGAAAGGCACCGAGAGCTTAACTTGTGCGCGCGAAGGGATTCGAACCCCTAACCTTCTGATCCGTAGTCAGATGCTCTATCCGTTGAGCTACGCACGC
>JAIXPU010000143.1 GCA_027486075.1 Streptomycetaceae bacterium
ACGCTTTCGCTCTATTGCTACTGGTCAACTGCAGGAATTAAAAAATCCGTGACGCGTAAATGCGCACGGATTAATGTGAACACCTACGCGGGCTGAGATTCCTCAATTATCTTGAGCTCTAGCGAGCTTAAGACCTGCGGTCTTTGGTTATGGCCCTAGGTTACGCGGGGCGCTTGGGGAGGGTCAAATTGAGCGTGAAATCCGGCTGGCCCGACGGACAGCGAGGGTAGAGATAATGATGGAAGCGATCACTGCCAACAAAATGGCGTTGAACTGCACCTTACTTAAAGCACCGGCCGCAAGGGCAGTGGAACCAAGGACGAATGAGAATTCACCAACCTGACTTAACCCAACTGCAAGCTGGCCGTGGCTATCTCCAATCTTTCCAAATCGTGCAAAGAGGAATGCGGGAAGAGTTTTAAGAGCCACCATGACGGCCAGCAGCGCGGCAGCAAACGGCAGAGATTCCACAATTAAGTCTGGTTGTACGAGAGTGCCGATAATTACAAAGAAAAGAACTTGGAAGAGATCCCTGAATGGAAGAACTGCCTTTCGAACATCATCGGTATCACTTGACTGGTTGATGGCTAACCCCGCCACAAAGCTCGCAAGAGCCATTGGTATGTCAAAGACCACGGTGCCTAGCGCTGCGATAGATAAACCAAAGGCGACCGAGTAGATGAGGAAGAGATCACTTTCCCACCTAATCAATTTGAGCAAAGATGGAAGAAGTCTCGAAGCAATAACTGCAAGGACAACAAAACCAAGAAGGCCAATTACCGCCATAACCGGATTCTGACCTTCGTTTCCTAGAATCGCGATGATAAATGCTGCAATTGCCACACCAGTAATGTCTTGCAGTACGCTCCATCCTAGAAGCGCCTCTTCGGTTGCAACGCTCGTCGTCCTTCTTCTGCTTCGTGTGATGTTTACAATCACAACGCTCGAGGACATGGCGATTGATAACGCCAATAATGCGGCTCCATAAAGTGGAAGGTCTAGCCAAAGAAAAATTACGGTACCAAGTGCAGTTCCAAGAATTACTTGAGCGGGAGACGCCCACAAAACAGCGCCATGCTCGTTCTTGATGCGACGCAGGTCAATCTCGATGCCAACTTCAAATAAAAGTAGAACAACGCCAATATCCGCCAGAATTGCAATCTGCTGGGTATCGGCAACTAACCCAGGCGTAAATGGCGAAACCATAAGTCCTGTTAACAAATACCCGACGATTGCGGGAAGTCCGACTCTCCTGGCAGCTAAACCACTTGTCGCTGCAACGAGTAAAACTGCACCGACATTGAGAACTAGGGGTGCAGTCTCAACGATTGATGCCATGTGCGAAGCATATGGAAAAAGCCCCTCCCGAAGGAGAGGCTTTTTCGTAAGAAAGTTCTGAGAAGAGTTAGTTCGCTGCTGGCTCGCGTGTGAGGTTTGGATCTACAGCGATTCCAGGTCCCATTGAAGATGAGACGACAGCCTTCTGAATGTAGCGACCCTTTGATGAGTTTGGCTTCACACGAAGAACTTCTTCAACTGCCGCTGCATAGTTATCTGCGAGTTGATCTGCAGTAAATGATGCCTTGCCGATGATGAAGTGAAGGTTTGAGTTCTTATCAACGCGGAATTCAATCTTTCCACCCTTGATTTCATTAACCGCCTTAGTGACATCTGTTGTCACTGTTCCAGTCTTTGGGTTTGGCATCAATCCACGTGTTCCGAGGACCTTACCGAGACGACCGACCTTGGCCATCAAATCTGGTGTTGCAACAACTGCGTCGAAGTCGAGGCGACCCTTTGAAACTTCGTCGATGAGTTCATCTCCACCGACGATATCGGCGCCAGCTGCGCGAGCTTCTTCAGCGCGCTCTCCGTTAGCAAATACCAGAACGCGAGCAGTCTTACCTGTTCCGTGTGGCAAGTTCACTGTTGAACGGATTGCTTGGTCTGCCTTCTTTGGGTCAACGCCAAGAACGAGCGCAACTTCAATAGTTGAGTCGTACTTAGTTGTTGTTGTCTCTTTGGCAAGTGTTACTGCCTGAAGAGGTGTGTAGAGGTGGTCCTTAATGACCTTCGCTGCTACTTCTGTGTACTTCTTTGAGCGCTTCATTTCATCCTTCTTCCTCTACCGAAGTAGAGCTTGGGGTTGTGGTTAGCGAACCAGCGCGGTTCTCCCACATCTTGACGTCACCATGACGCCAAGAAATTTACTTATGAGACTGTGATTCCCATTGAGCGAGCTGTACCTGCGATGATCTTTGCTGCAGCATCGATATCGTTTGCATTGAGGTCAGACATCTTTGTTGTTGCGATTTCATGGACTTGAGCCATTGAAATGTTGGCAACCTTGTTCTTGTGTGGGATAGCAGAACCCTTTTCGATTCCAGCAGCCTTCAAGATGAGACGTGATGCTGGTGGAGTCTTGGTGATGAAGTCGAATGAACGATCTTCATAAACAGTGATCTCTACAGGGATGATCTGGCCCTTTTGTGATTCGGTCGCAGCGTTATATGCCTTGACGAATTCCATGATGTTGACACCATGCTGGCCGAGCGCTGGACCTACTGGTGGCGCAGGTGTTGCTGCTCCAGCCTGGATCTGCAACTTAATGAATCCGGTGACCTTCTTCTTTGGTGCCATTTCTCTTCTCTTTTCTTGGTTTCGTTCTTAAAGCTTCTGAACTTGGTTAAATGAAAGCTCGACCGGGGTTTCGCGGCCGAAGATAGAGACCAATACCTTGAGCTTTGCCTGCTCTGGCATGATCTCTGAAATTGATGCAGGAAGCGTTGCGAATGGGCCATCCATAACGGTGACTGATTCGCCAACTTCGAAATCAACAAACTTAATATCTGCCTTGTCAGCCTTCTTCTGTGGACGTGGAGCGAGAATCTTCTCTACATCATCCATGCTGAGTGGACTTGGGTTGTGTGCGTTTCCGACGAAGCCTGTGACTCCTGGAGTGTTTCGAACAACAGACCAAGATTCATCGGTGAGATCCATGCGAACGAGAACGTAACCTGGGTAGATATTGCGCTTAACCATCTTGCGAGCGCCGTTCTTGATTTCCATGACTTCTTCTTCAGGAACTTCAATCTGGAAAATGTAATCTTCCATGTTGAGTGACTGAATGCGGTTGGCTAGGTTGCCCTTAACCTTCTTCTCGTAACCTGCATAAGAGTGGACTACAAACCAATCTCCGATTGCAGCGCGAAGGGTGCGGCGGAACTCAGCGTTTGGATCATTCTCATCAGATTCGATATCGCCATCTTCATCGCTGGCTAGAGCGAGATCATCGACAGCAACTTCTACGACAGGAGTCTCCAAAACTTCTGGCGTAGGTGATGAAATTTCTTCTGCGTTGGCAGCAAGAGCTGCTTCGAACGCATCAGGCTTTGGTGTGGTCTCTTCAGTCATATCCATTAACCAAATACCCAGAAGACGACCTTGGTAAGTACCAAGTCAATAAGTGAAACAACTGCGATAACGAAGGTCACGAAGACAAGAACAACAGCTGTATAGGTGGTCAACATGTTTCGTGTTGGCCATACAACTTTCTTCAATTCGCTCAGAACTTGGCGATAGAAAAGTCCAACGCGCGCGAAAATTCCGAGCTTCTCCTCGGTAACTTCAACTGCATCAGTCATTTTGCTTCCTTCTCTTTCGTCGTTCGTTCGGTAGTGCGTCTTGCAGGGCAGGAGGGACTCGAACCCCCAACCGGCCGCTTTGGAGACGGCAACTCTGGCCAATTGAGCTACTGCCCTTCGCGAAAATTTTCAGGCGCGCCAAGGCGAGCCAAAATCTGATCGTGAGCGTCGAAGTGTAAGGGCAGGGGGCTCACGGAGTAAAACTGGGTGCCGAGGACCACTCAATCTGAGCGCGCAACCCCACCCATCGATAGTGCAGACTTCCCCCATGAGCAGAATCTCCGCACGAATCTCAGCAATCGCAGAATCAGCCACTTTGGCAGTCGATGCAAAGGCAAAGGCCCTCAAAGCAGCTGGACGACCAGTCATTGGCTTCGGCGCCGGAGAACCAGATTTCCCAACACCTGATTACATCGTTGATGCAGCAGTTGCTGCATCCAAAGTTGTTGCAAATCATCGCTACACACCAGCAGCTGGGCTACCAGATTTACGTGAAGCGATCGTTGCCAAGACAAAGCGCGATTCAAACTACGAGATCACCGTTGATCAAGTCCTTGTCACTAACGGTGGCAAGCAAGCTGTCTATCAAGCATTCGCTTCCATCATTGATCCAGGTGATGAAGTTCTTCTTCCTTCACCTTTTTGGACTACATATCCCGAAGCAATCAAGTTAGCTGGCGGAAAGAGCGTAGAAGTATTTGCCGATGAAACTCAGAATTATCTAGTCACTGTTGAACAACTTGAAGCAGCGCGAACTCCAAAGACAAAGGCGTTGCTCTTCTGCTCTCCTTCTAATCCAACAGGGTCGGTCTACACAACAGAACAGTCCAAAGCGATCGCTGAATGGGCGCTCAAGAACAACATCTGGGTAATCTGCGATGAAATCTACGAGCACCTGCTCTATGACGGCGCTACTGCCCCATCACTTCCTGTTTTAGTTCCAGGTCTTGCCGATACCTGCATCATTATTAATGGTGTTGCCAAGACATATGCAATGACAGGTTGGCGTGTGGGCTGGATGATCGGGCCAAAGGATGTCATCAAGGCTGCGACAAACCTGCAATCACACCTGACATCAAATGTTTCCAACGTTTCACAGCGCGCAGCGATTGCAGCGTTAACCGGAAATCTTGATGCAGTCCACAAAATGGGTGAAGCATTTAACCGTCGCCGTAAGTTAATCGTTGGCTTACTGAATGAAATTCCAGGATTTGAATGTCCTACACCGCAAGGCGCTTTCTATGTGTATCCATCAGTCAAAGGCGTACTTGGCAAGACAATTCGCGGCAAGACTCCACAGACTTCTGCTGAACTTGCAACGCTGATCCTTGAAGAAGTAGAAGTTGCTGCGGTCCCTGGTGAGGCCTTTGGTCCTTCAGGTTATCTCCGCTTTTCATACGCAACTAGCGATGAAGATATCGTCGAAGGTATCGGGCGCATCAAAAAACTTCTTACAGAGTAATTCCAATCAGATTTACCTCTGCCTCTAAAGTAACTCCAAACTTCTCATAGACAGCTCTCTTTGCGCTCTTTGCCAACTCTGCAATATCTGATGCAGTTGCATCCCCTGAGTTTGTCAGCGCTAAGACATGCTTGGTAGATACGCGCGCACCACCATGCGCATCCCCTTTATGTATTCCTGAATGTTCTATGAGCCAGGCAGCGCTAGTTTTAACTCGACCATCAGCTGTCGGCCAACGGGGAGCATCTGCTGGTAACTGCGCTGCTGCCTCTTTGGAAATAATCGGATTGGTGAAGAAAGATCCAGCAGACCAAGAATCTTTATCATCGGGGTTGAGCAACATCCCTTTTTGACCACGCAGTTCAAGGACTGCTTTACGAGTCGCGGTAACACTCGCCTTCTCGCCTACTGAAACCCCTAACTTGGCGGCAAGTTCAGAGTAAGTAATGGGAGTAGTCAGCTCTCCCTCACGTAAGTTGAACTGCACATCAAGGACCACATAGCGGCCAGGATGAGATTTAAAGTGTGAATTGCGATATTCAAATTCACACTCTTGATTTGTAAAGGTTTTCACGGACTTCTTCTGACGATCGTAGGTGCGTACCCGCGTAATAAACTCAGCTACTTCGTGGCCATACGCGCCAATATTCTGAATGGGCGCAGCTCCCACGGTTCCTGGAATTCCACTTAAAGTTTCAAGTCCAGCAAAGCCGCGGTCAATGGTTGTTGATACAAAATCATCCCAATCTTCGCCAGCGCCGATAGTCAGGGTCGCTCCACTGCAGGCATCTATCTCTGCTTGCAGTGAATGATTGGTAATACGGATAACAACCCCATCAAAACCACTATCTGCAATTAACAGGTTCGTGCCGCCACCCATAATCAATATCGGGGCATCGCCTGCAGCTTCAATGGCGGCGATGATTTGGCTTTCAGTTCCAACTTCTACAAACTTCTGCGCAGGGCCACCTACACGTAAAGATGTGTAATCGCGCAGTTCCGCCATGTTCTAAGGCTACCTGCGCGGACTCAATATTGCAGTCTTGCCTCTAAAGCGCTCCAAGATTCGGTCGTAATTCTTCTTAGATTGCAGCTCACGAAACTCTTCTTCAGTGTCGTAGTAACCATGATGACGATCTTGCTCTAGCGGAAGATCCATCTGCAGCAGCCTGCCTTGTCCGTGACGTAAGTTAAGCGAGAATTCAATATCTGCATTGCGATAGTAGATAGCGCGGTTACTAAATCCCTTCGCACCCAGAGCATCTTCGCGGTGCATAGCAAAGAAGTAGCTGAATAAAACATCTACCTCGCCTGCGCCCTTATCTTCAATACTGCGCCAGTCATCATCGAGATTCACCAGACCTCCGCGCCAACCAACAGCAACATATTCGCGCTTCTTAAGTTCTGCAAGCACTGGCGTGATTGCATCTCCAGTAAATCGAGTTGAAGGATCTATGATGACGACAAATTCGCTCGTGATATTTCGAAGTAGCGCATTGGCGCATTCGCCCCAGCCCAAGCTTTCAGTTAAATGGACTAGAGATGTGCGTGCATCTAGCTGATCTACCAGTATTCCGGGATCGCCAATAACAAGAACTGCAATCGCACACTGGCTATGTTCTTTAATGGATTTGATGGTTGTAACAGCATCTTCGTGGAAGCCATCGATAATCATGGCTACGGTGATCTCATATTTACCTGAGTTAATTGGCCTGACATCTCTTGTTGATTCATAGCTTGGAAAACGCTTCTTTGGGCGAAGCTCGTATCCGCCAGCAACATCAACTACTTCAAATCCTTGCGCGGCAATCTCATCGCGCAGTTGATCAGAGAGTGCGAAGTTCTTCTCTGCGCGCGCAGCCTGCCTTGCTCGTGCTAATTCGTGAACTTGCTCAGGTGCGCTCACTGCAGAACTATCGCTTTCGCCATGCCAAGAACCTTTACTCCTGCAGAAGTTGCACTCAGAGTGAGTGAGATCTTGCCCTCTGAAATCTCAGCAACTGTTGCGGTAACTGTTAGGTCAACTTTCTGTCCTGCCGGAACAATGACAGGCTTTGTAAAGCGAGCGCCGAATTCAACAACCTTTGCAGATCCACCTGCGAAATCAGAGACGTACTTACCAACAAGAGCCATAGTCAGCATGCCGTGCGCAATTACATTGGGTAGACCCACTGATACCGCAAACTCTTCATTCTTATGGATTGGGTTCTGGTCTCCGGATGCATCGGCGTAACGCTTGAGCAGCTCCCGGTCGAGATAGAAAATCTTTTCAGGTAACTGGGTGCCAACTTCAATCATGCGCGCACCACCAAAGTTGACCAGGCCGAGACAACTAGCTTCTTATCGCGATGTAGGTCAGAGCGAACCGTGACAATCTCATTACCGGCGGCTACGCGATAGCTTTCAATAGTCGCGTTGCATGTGAGTTCATCTCCTGGCTTAACAGGTGAAAAGATTTCGAACTTCTGGTCACCGTGCACAAGGCGGGACCAATCAAGGCCAATTTCAGGGCGGGTGAGAATCTCTTCAAATTGGGTAAGAGTTATCCGAATCGTAAATGTTAGTGGTGCGATAGTTGTATCGCTCTCGCCTATAACGGCGCAGAAGGCATCTACTTCAGATTGTGAAACGGTAATTGAATCTGTACCAGCGAAGGTACTCCCGACCGAATCGGGGTTCAGCATTAGCGGGTTTCGCGGTGAAGAGTTGAAGACTTGCAACGTGGACAGAACTTCTTAAGTTCCATTCGGTCTGGATCGTTGCGGCGGTTCTTCTTGGTGATGTAGTTGCGCTCTTTGCAATCAACGCATGCCATGGTGATCTTTGGACGTACGTCCGCACTCTTACTTGCCATGGTGTTACTCCTTCGTGATTGAGGGGCTCAGGTTACCTGAGCCACCTTCATAGGTGAAATTCGTGCGTAGCGGAGGCGGGATTTGAACCCACGACACAGCGATTATGAGCCGCTTGCTCTACCAAGCTGAGCTACCCCGCCTTAGACATATTTGTATATGTCAGATATTAAATTTTTTTACTGCGAGCCCCCCACCGGAATCGAACCGGTGACCTTTTCCTTACCATGGAAACACTCTACCGACTGAGCTAGGGGGGCAGGGGTAGAGAGAGGAGTCTAGGGCTTACCCGCAAAAGTTGAAAATTAGCCCACTTTTACAGCGCAGGATCGAGGGCAACCTTTCCAGTTGTCTCACGCGCAAGCATGGCTCGATGGGCATCGGCTGCCTTACTTAATGGGTATATAGAACCAATGATTGGACGTAATTTTCCATCAGCAACGAGTGCAAATAGTTCTGCAATAACATCGTTCATTAACTCTTTCTTTCCAAAGCAATTTGTCAGCCAGAACCCTGCGACAGTCTTTGATCCATGCATCAGTGCACCTGGATGAATTGGTGTAGGTGCGGTACGAGAAGCCATTCCAAAAGTTATGAGCTTGCCAAAGTTTCCAAGCGCAAGCAGGCTCTGATCAAAAGTTGTACCACCAACCATTTCTAGGACTAGATCTACTCCCCGGCCGCCATTGGCTGCGCGAAGAGATTTACCTAAATCAGCATCGCGTGCATCAACGACTTCGTCTGCTCCTAGAGATTTAGTAAGTTCAACCTTCTCTTGCGACGACGTCACCGCAATAACTTTGGCGCCCCACATCTTTGCGAGTTGAATGGCAATTGTTCCGACTCCACCAGCTGCTGCATGGATAACTACGGTTTGGCCGGGTTTTACTGATCCCATTGTTTTGAGTAGATGCCAGGCGGTAGAACCTTGAACCAACATACAGAGCGCTTGTTGATCTGTTACCGCATCAGGGATTGGAATAAGAGCTGCTTCATGAGCCATCGCCTTCTGTGCGTAACCACCAGAGGAAACGCTTGCAAGATAACGCTTACCTGCATGAGTTCCGGTTACTTCAATGCCAGGAACCATTGGCAGAGTTTGTGGTGAAAGGTAACTATTTTCAGTCTGGTGTGTATCTGCGTAGTTGATTCCCACTGCGGTGACATCTAGAACTATCTCTGAGTCACCTGCTACTGGATCCGGCAAATCTACATACTGCATCACTTCTGGGCCGCCGAAGGCGGTTATCTGAATAGCTTTCATATCTAAACGATATCCCACCACACAACAGCTAATTCGCGAGAAGTGGGGCTAGGGTCCATTTTAAGAAATTCCACAATCTCATCTCGGCGTGATTCAGGCAAACAAAGTCTCATTCGTGTGTACTCCACGCGATCATCTTCGCCCTCATCCAAGAGAATTCTGCCGGTGAACTTCTCAATATTTGCCTTTATTCCTACTTCTTTAAGTACTTCGAGAAAATCATCTGCCGTTGGAGAAGTAGGTCTTTCTAAGTTCCAAAAGTGTTTCCAGCCTTTTGAACGTGGCGTCATTGGATGCACTAGTGGAAGCTCTAAAACCACTCGCTTTCTCGCATGCGAGATAAGTGCCTCAATAAAAGGTTTGATATCACCCACGTTATAGACAACATGATGAACGGTGACTACATCAGCTTGCGGAACGCTCTCTGCAATCGCTGGCCAAAATCCTTGAAAGGTTTCAACTTCTAGATTTCTGTCGATGGCGTTTGTCTGAAACATTTCCAGCATCTCAAGTTGATGATCTACGCCGATTACCTTCGCGGCAGGAGGTGCGATTGCAAAGGCTGCGATTCCTCCACCACAACCAATATCTAAAACTGTTCCGCCGTCTGGCATCGCCTCACGAGCACGTTGATGTGAAGGTGAATCCCAAATTTGCTCAGGTAAAGCAAAGAGAGCCGCAGGATGAAACCATGGTGGAACCTCTGCCTGTGCAAGGATTTCATCTGGAATCGCCCACGAAGCAAGGTCGCTACGCCACTTTTCTACTGCAGAGTTACTCAACTTTTTCGCCAACGGTCTCTTTTGCTATCTCTGCGCGAACTGCTTCCATATCTAACCCTTGCACTTGTTCAATTAACTGTTGAAGAGGGGCTTCGGGTAAAGCGCCTGCTTCACGATAGAGAAGAATTCCATCTCTAAAAGCCATGAGTGTTGGGATAGAAGTGATCCCCGCAGCCCCTGCAATCTCTCGCTCTGCTTCGGTATCTACCTTGGCAAATGTGATCTCTGGATACTTCTCGGACAATTTTTCATAAACCGGTCCGAATGCTCTGCATGGCCCACACCATTCTGCCCAGAAATCGACGAGGACAGTTCCGCCCTTGCTGATCAGCGCTTCAAATTCAGCGCTCTTTACGTTAACGCTGGCCATATCTACTTCTTTCCAAATACTCGCGAAAAGAACCCTGGCTGTTTTGGATCATTCTGATGACCCTGGCATCGATCTGACTTGCTCACACCTTTAAGGGCGATCTCAATGTGATTTCCGCATCCTGCCCAAGTCGCTTTGCCACATTTGCGGCATGTAGTTTTATGACACATATTCCTTCTCTTTCTTTGTAATTGATGCAGGTGAATTACTCCAGGTGAGATATCCACCATCAAGATTTACTGCGTTATAACCAAGCTCTTTGAGCAACATGCTTGCAGTATGCCCACGTTGTCCAACTTGGCAATTGACCAGAATGTTTTTATTGGTGAGCTCTGAAACTCGATTTCGAATCTCATCCACTGGCATCGACTTTGCACCTGGGATTGAGCCCGCTGCAAACTCAGATGGGGCGCGGACATCGAGAAGTTCAAAACCTTTCTCTTTAAACTGCTCAATTTGGTTCCACTGGGCTGTTTCAAGAAGTCCGCTCAAGATGTTTTCAGAGATATACCCGAGCATATTGATGGCATCTTTGGCAGAACCAAAAGGTGGCGCATAGGCCAATTCGAGATCGGCTAATTCTGGGGCGGTAATTCCACCACGAATAGCAGTTGCAATGACATCGATTCGCTTATCAACGCCTTCAACGCCAATTCCTTGTGCTCCAAGTATCTCGCCAGTCTTACTGTCAAAGATCAACTTAAGTGACATCTGCTGGGCTCCTGGGTAATAGCCAGCATGTGAATTTGGATGCGAGTGGATTACTTGATATTTACGATCAGAATTTGCAAGTCGCTTCTCATTCCAACCAGTTGCCGCAATCATCAAGTCAAATACCTTCACAATTGCAGTACCAATTGTCTTCACTGGTCGAGTGGCTCGTCCTGCTATGTGGTCTGCAACAACACGACCATGGCGATTGGCAAGGTTGGCTAGGGGCACAAGAGTTGAGCTTCCATCAATCGCATCAGTTTTCTCAGCGACATCTCCAACTGCATAAATATCGTGGTTGCTTGTTCGGTTGAACTCATCAACAGAGATTCCACCTCGGGTACCGATTGTTAAGCCGGCATCTTTAGCTAGCTTGGTATCTGGACGTACTCCAATTGCAAGGATGATCAGTTCGGCGGGAAGCTCTACTCCATTATTCAATTGGACTGAGTTATCTGAAATATCTGTAGCAGCCACTCCAAGATAGAGACTGACTCCATTACGTTCCATCTCTTTAGCAACCAACGTAGCCATTTCAGGATCAAGAGGCGCCAAGAGCTGCGGTGATGCTTCAACAACAGTCGTTGCAATTCCCTTATGAATCAGATTCTCAGCAATTTCAACCCCAATAAAGCCACCACCGATAACTACAGCTGAGGCTGGTTTCTGTTCTACGCGAGCGAAAATCTTCTCAACATCTTCAACTGTACGAAGTGTGAGCGCACGTTCGATTCCTGGGATGGGAGGAACAACTGGTGATGCGCCTGGGCTCAGGACCAGTTTGTCATAATTAAGTTCGTAACTTTCACCGGTAAGTTCATTGAGAACCTGCACAGTCTTCTTTACTGAATCTATCGCTGTAACCTCTGAAGCAATACGGACATCGAGGCGAAAGCGCGCATACAAACTTGATGGGGTTTGGAGCAATAACGCTTCTTCTTCTTCGATGACTCCACCAACGTAATATGGAAGACCACAGTTCGCGTAGGAGACATGGCCGCTCTTCTCAATCACAACGATTTCTGCATCTGCATCAAGTCGGCGCATGCGAGTCGCTGCCGACATTCCACCCGCAACTCCCCCGATGATGACAATTTTCATTAGTTTGTTACCAATGGAAGTCCAGCATCAGCCCACTCCTGCACACCTGCGTTAAGGTTAACCAGATTTGTAAAGCCTGAATCCTTCATACGATCGATAGCCACCTGAGATCTACGTCCGCTACGGCAATACACGGCATAGGTAGCGCTCTTATCTAGCTTCGCTATTTCTGAATCGAATTGCCCACCTTCGACATCGATGTTGAGTGCGTTCACGAGATGTCCACTGACAAACTCACCAGGAGTGCGAACATCGAGAGTGATGACGCCAGCCTCTTGTGTCTTAGCTTGGAAATCCTGTGCGCCCAAGTTTGTGTTTGCCTCACTTCCACAGCCTGTGAGGAAGAAGGTTGAGACTGCTAATACTGCAAATAATTTTTTCATTTTTCTCCTATGCCAGACTCAAGAAGAGTTTCTGGAGTTGTTCTGTTACCTGATCTGAATTGTTCTTACCTTCAACGATGCATTCCTTGAGGCTTGCAGAAATAAGTGTGAAGGCCGCGGTATTTACCGCCTTTGAGACTGCTGACATCTGCATTACGATTTCGTCGCAATTTCTGCCTTCTTCCAGCATGCGCGCGACAGCACCTAGCTGGCCCTGGGCTCGCTTGATGCGCTTTGCAATTGCAACTACTTGTTCTTCATCCGAGAGAACGTGAGCAATCTTCTTGGCAGCCATGGGTTAGGCGCACTTGCAGATCTGGTCTTGAGGAACGCCATCAAGGGCTTCATCGATGTGCTGGCCACATCCTGACCAGGTGTATTTCTTGCACTGATTACAGAGAACTTTTGAGCACATATTTGTGACCTTTCTTGAGGCTAGCCCTTGAATTGATACCGCAGGCTAGCATACCCCTAGGGGTATAGGCAAATCACCGCACAAGGGCGTTCGTGGGGCTAGAGATACTTCCTAAAGAACTTTTTGACTCGATTCCACATTGAGCTGGTCTGCTCAATCGGTGAAACCTGCAGGACCTTATCTTTGGCCGGCTCATCAGGTGTGATGACATCTTTCAGCGCTGGTGAGTTCTGATCTAGCGAATCTGCAATTCTGTCGATATTGGCGACGATAGATAGGCCGCGCACGATCTGTTCTTGATCTACATCTTTGCCATCTTCAATCAGAGTCTCAGCCAGAGCTGAGCCTGCCTCGCGCGCATCATCTGTTGGCGTAGATCCGTAATCTGAAATGTCATCAGGAGTTTCAATGTGAGCTGAGATGGCATAACTTGCAGCAGATAGTGCGACCGCTATCTGCTTCTTTGTTGAATCTGCGATTCCTCCTTCGACTGCAGAATCAAAGAGGGTGCGAGCAATCGTACGTACCTGAACCAAGGTGTGTTCAACTGCAATTCCTTCAATATAAATCTCTTCTGCCACATCTTTCTCGGCTGTCGGAAACCAACGCGCATGGCTACGGGCCTCAACAGAATGAGATCTGATGGCTGGAATCTCCTCAACCAGAAGTCGCGCACTTGCCAACCAATGTCCGGCATCTTTCTGTGTGTAGCCACCGGCAACTCCCTCTGACATAACTGCCAGAAGTTCAGCAGCCTTTGTACTCACACGTTTAATTTGCTCTTGCGCCCGATAGGCAGGAGTTTTTGGATGAGAGAAATAGGAGAAGATAATCGCAACGGCTGCTCCGATAAGAGTCGAACCGAGTCTGTGCCCCGCAGTAGTTTGAGAAATTCCAGGGCCAATCACAATGAGCGCCGTTACTGGCACGTTTACTGAAGCAACTTCACCTAAATGCAGTGCGCGTGCAACTACGGCGCAGAGAATGATGGTGATGGCGATTGCAATGAATCCAAAATCAAAGATAGAAACGGCCAATAAAGCGGTGCTTGCACCAATTGCGGTGCCCACGATCTGCCCGAAGCCTTCTCGAATTGATTTATGGAGCGAGATGCGAATACTCAATGTCGAAACTATGGCAGCGACTACGCCCCCGCCGTCGACAAGCAGGTCACCTAAAAACCAGGCAACACCACCTGATAGCCCTGCGACAAGTATCTGTCTTACCCAGAGTTTTCTATCAGTGAAGAGTTTTACTGCGCGTTTTAACATTAATGGAGAGTCTACGCTCTCGGAACCTTTTCTAGCCCTTAGTTGAACCGAGCGTGAGCCCTGCAATAAATTGCTTGCGCAGTACGAAGAAGAGAATCACTGTTGGCAGCGCCGCAATAATTGCGCCCGCGGCCAAGAGGTTGAAGTCAGTTACATACTGTCCTTGCAGACGTCTCAAAGCAGATGTGATTGGGCGCTTTGAATCATCTGACATCAAGACCAGCGCCCAGAAGAATTCGTTATAGATCCAAGTGGTCATCAAGACGCTCAATGCAGCAAGTGCTGGACGCAAGAGCGGAAGAATGACATTCCAATAGTGGCGGAATACGTTGGCGCCATCGATAGTCGCTGATTCAGAGATTTCTTTCGGAATCGTCTTCATATAGGAAGAGAGTACAAAAGCTGCAAAGCCCACCTGGAATGCCACGTGAACAAGGATCAGACCGGCGTAATTGTTATAGAACATATTGCGGTTGCCGAATAGCTCTCCAACCCAGATAAACATCCAGAAGACCGGGATATAGGTAAGAACGATTGGCAACATATTTCCAGCTGTAAAGAGCAACAAGATGGTGAGGTTGAACTTAAATTTATAGCGAGTAACAACGAATGCAATCAAAGAACCAAAGAAGAGAGTCAGGATTACCGAAGGAATCGTGACGATTGCGGAATTGAGAAGGTATCCAGCAATTTCCATCTCTTTGACAGCGTTTACATAATTATCAAAATTAAGACTTCTTGGACGAGAGAAGATTCCATAAGAAATGATCTCGTTGTAGGGACGAAGTGAGGTCCATACTGTCCACAAGATTGGGAAGATCCAGACAAAGGCAAAGAATCCGATGAAAATCGAGATAAATGCATCTTTGCGCTTCTGCTTATCGCGATACCTCTTGTTAGTTGCCATTTCAGTGCTCACTTGAGGTCCTCCTTAAAGACAATACGGAGGTAAGTGATGATTGGCACGATGCAGAGCACCAGCAGGATTACTGCGTAAGCAGCGCCCTTCATTGAGAGACCTTGGCCGGCAAAGTTCTGGAAGACCAAGAGGTTGAGCAATGGGAAGATTGTTGGGCTGCCATAAATGATGTAAACCAAGTCGAAGGCGCGAAGTGATTCAATCAACGTGATAACAACGATGATGATGTTTACAGGCTTCATCGTAGGCAAGATGATTTTGCGGAAAATCTGCCACTCTGTTGCTCCATCAATCGCTGCTGCTTCCTTGAGTGCAGGATCAACTGACTTGAGGCCAGATAAATAGAGCAGCATGATGTAACCAATATGGCGCCACGATGCAACACCCAAAATCACCCAGGTATTGATATCCGGGTTGCCCCAGATAGATATGGCATTGCCAATATCTAGACCCATCAACCCCTGAACAAATCCGCCAGGCTGGAGCATAAAGTTCCAGATAATTCCGATGACTGCGAGAGACAGCACAACAGGAAGATAGAAGATGGATTCATAGAAGGCATGGCCTTTGATGCCTCGATCGACTTGATACGCAAGCAAAATTCCAAGAGGTGTAGCTACCAGCACGAAGAAGGCGAGCCAAACGCCGTTGTTCTTGAGTGCCTCGTAGAAAAGTGGTTCATTTAAGAAGATGGTCTTGTAATTTTGAATTCCTGCCCACCGAATATCAGAGAGGCGAATTCCGTTCCAATAAGTGAATGAAAGAAAAATTGTTACTACGGCAGGGACCCAGAGAAGAAGTATCTGAAGGAGCGTTGGGATGCCAACAAATGCGGAGAGGGTAAAACGATCTGTCTTGGAAAGAGAGCGGCGACTACGAGTTTTTTTACTCGTAGTCGCCGTCTTCATACCTTTAACTTACTATGATTCTAATTAAATGACAAAGTTAGCGTCAGTTAATTAGTTCTTAGGAAGTGCATCCCATTGAGCTTGTACGCTCTCGAGGATCTTGTTGATATCTGAAGGCTTCTTAATGAAGCTCTGGATTGCTGGACCAACAACTGGACCTGCAAAGTCTCCACGAGCATCGCGATCCAAGAAGAACATGATGTTCTTAGCTGAACCAAGAACTGCCAACTTCTGCTTGTTAAATGAATCGTATGAAGAAGTATCAAATGACTTGGATACGTAAATATTTGTATCGCCAGCCTTGATTGCTTCAGTGATTCCTTCTGGAGATGCCCAGAACTGCGCGAGCGCCTTTCCGCCTGCAACGTTCTTGCCGTTTGCAGCAACAGAAATACCATCGAGCGGTGCATCAATTGAATCGATACCCCACTTTGGATTGATTTCTGGGAATGGAACGACCCATAGATCGTCGTAATCTGCCTGTGACTTCGCCTTGAAGTCGTTAGCAAACCATGAACCCATCATCATTGCGCCGGTCTTCTTCTGGAGAAGAAGGTCACGCATGCCGTCCCATGAAATATCCAAGACGTTTTCGTTCATGAATGGGATGAGCTGGGCGAAGTACTTGAATGTCTCTTTGGTCTTTGCATCAGTCCACTTTGCGCGACCGTTAAGTAGGTCGATGTGGTACTTGTAACCATTGATACGTGCGTTGAGGATGTCGAATGTACCCATTGCTTCCCAGCCGCCCTTGGCGCCGAGTGAGTATCCAACAAGACCCTTCTTCTGTGTAAGAGTCATCAACTTGATGAAGTCATCCCAGGTATCAATCTTCTCTGGGTTCATTCCAATTTCCTTCACCATTGACTTGCGGTAGTGCAGAGCCCATGGGTAGTAAGTTGTTGGAAGGATGTATGGCTTCTTTGATACTGGGCTTGTTGCACCCTTGATTGCTGATGTTGGAAGTGTTGGCTTCAAACGGTTGATTTCGCGTGTGAGATCTGCAAGAAGACCCATTTCACCGAAGTGGTTTGAGCGGTATCCAGCCATCCAACCGAATGCATCATCAGGTGATCCCTGCATGATTTGCGCGAAGTTGTTCTGGAAGTCATCTGAGTTGACTTGCTGAGCAACAACCTTTGCACCAGTCTTCTTTGCAAAGGCATCGTTTACAGCCTTAGCAATCTTGTCTCCAGTTGCTCCACCACCACGCGTTGTCCAGCGAACGGTGCTTCCCTTGAGACGTGTTGCAGCATCCGCTGAGCTAGTTGCAATTGTGCTGCCGGCGACTAGGCCTAGTCCACCAACTGCAGCGCCCTTGAGCAACGAACGGCGTGATACCGAATTCGTGTTCTCTGACATATGAGTCCTTTTCTTTGAGGGTATGACTTCGAAGTCATGAGGTTCCTGGAGGGTGCCGGGTCCCGCATGTAGCCTGAAACCTACCCTTGGGCAGAAGTGAAACCCAGTGATTTTCTATAACGAAAGCATTACAAATGGGGGCGAGATTAGGCCTTTTCCTCAAGAATGAGCGAGACCGAGTTGATGCACCAGCGCTGATCCGTAGGTACGTCAAAGCCCTCGCCCTCGAAAACGTGGCCCAGGTGCGAATCACATTTGGCACAGCGGACCTCAGTCCTGATGCGCGGGGCCAGCGAGCGATCTTCAATTAAGGTCACAGCGTCGTCAGAAGTTGGCGCATAAAAAGATGGCCAACCGCAGCCAGAATGAAACTTTGTCTCAGAGCGAAAGAGTTCGTTGCCACATGCCTTGCAGCGATAACTGCCGACAGTTTCGGTGTCGGTGTATTCGCCGGTAAATGGTCTTTCGGTTGCGCCTTCACGGAGCACTGCATAAGAAAGAGGATCTAACTTGGCGCGAAGCTCTTCCTCATTTATCGAACTCATTTAGGAATTCGCAAACCTTGCATTCCACCATCGACAGAGAGAGATGTTCCAGTTGTAGAACCTTGCAGTGGGCTTGCCAAGAAACAGAGCGCGCGAGCAACTTCTTCAGCGCTAACGAGTCTTCCCATAGGTTGACGCGCTTCGAGCGCTTTACGTTCGGCAGCAGGGTCAGCTGCTTGCGCAAGTAAGCGTTGTACCCAAGGTGTATCTGCTGTTCCGGGATTAACGCAGTTAACGCGAATGCCTTCGGCGATGTGATCGTTAGCCATCGCTAAAGTAAGTGAAAGGACTGCGCCCTTTGTCGCGCTGTAAAGAGCGCGTTTAGGAATTCCAGCTGTTGCGGCGACTGAGCAAACATTGGTAATTGATGCTGACTTGCTCTTGCGAAGAAGCGGCAAGGCGCCACGAGCTGTACGAGCGATTCCAACGATGTTGATATTCATGACTTTATGCCACTCTTCTGATGGATTGGCTTCTACGTTTCCAACAGAGCTAATAGCAGCGCTGTTAATAAGAATGTCCAGCGATGAGATCTTTGAGAATGCTGCGGCGACAGATGCGTCGTCTCCGACATCACATTGCAACCATTCGCCTACGCCAGCAAGTCCACCCTCTGCAATGTCGAGCCCATAAACCTTGGCTCCCCCATCTGCAAGAATCTTTGCGGTAGCGAGGCCAATTCCTGAACCTGCTCCGGTTACAGCTGCTGTCAGTCCTGCGAATTCTTTACTCATGCGTTTGCCCATTCTTTTCCTGTAGGGAATGTGAAGTCTGCGATTGATTGTGCATACATCTCACCACCAGCACCTGGCTCTGATGGTGGCATGTAATGCGCATTTTGGATATTGGTTGGTACGACAAAGTGCTCGTGCAGGTGATCAACGAACTCAACTACTCGCTCTGAGTGATGTCCAGTGACGGCCACCGCATCGAACATAGCGAGATGCTGCACAAGTTCGCAGAGGCCAACGCCGCCAGCATGAGGACATACCGGAACACCGAACTTTGCTGCCATCAAGATATTTGCAAGGTTTTCATTCACACCAGCTACACGCGTGGCATCAATCTGCATAAATGAGAAGGACTTCGCCTGCAACATCTGCTTAAAGATAATGCGGTTCATGCCGTGCTCACCGGTTGCAACTCTTACTGGTGCAATCGCCTTTGCAATAGCTGCGTGCCCGAGGACATCATCAGGGTTCGTTGGTTCTTCCACCCAATGAAGATTGACATCGCCGATTCCTTTAATCCATTCAATGGCCTGGTTGACATCCCATACTTGGTTGGCATCAATGGAAATTTTGATATTTGGTCCAACTGCTTCACGAGCTAAACGCAGGCGACGCTTGTCATCTTCGAGCGAACCACCGCACTTTAACTTGATAAGTGTGTAACCGTCCGCAACTGCCTCTTTGGCAAGACGCACCATCTTCTCATCGCTATATCCCAACCATCCGGGAGTAGTTGTGTAGGCAGGTAAACCTTCTGCAATTAACTTTGCTTCATTAGCGGCTCGTTGTGGCACTGCCTTGCGCAAAATCTCTAGCGCTTCTTCAGGGGTAAGCGCATCAGTGATGTATCTAAAGTCAACGAGATCAACAATCTCTTCTGGTGATAAATCTGAGAGGAATTTCCAGAGCGGCTTCTTTGCATGTTTTGTAACAAGATCCCATGCTGCATTAATAACTGCACCTGCAGCCATTTGCGTAACGCCTTTTTCTGGTCCCAACCAACGAATCTGTGAATCGCGTACCAAGCTGCGCGCGAAGTCGCCCATGCTGGTTGCTAAATCGGCGACATCGCGGCCAAGGGCATATGGCGCAAGAAGCGAAATAGCATCGCACTGTAAATCGTTACCGCGTCCGCAGGTAAAGACAAAGCCATGCCCTTGTATTTGTGGGTCATCTGTTTCTAGAATTACCAAAGCTGCTGAATAGTCAGGTTCCTTATTCATTGCATCAGAACCATCGAGTCCCCGCGAAGTTGGGAAGCGAACATCTATTGTTTTAAATCCAGTGACCTTAGGCATGAGATTCCTTTGCTAAATAATTTAAAACTGACTCTTCGCTAGACGTGAAAAATCATATATGATGATTAAATGGCGCGACACAATCAGAAAGTAAAGCTAAAGCGTTCCGATCTTGAAGTAACTCGATTAAGTCTCGGGACTGCCCCTCTCGGCGGTCTTTTTAAGTCTGTCACCGATGCAGATGGAGATGAACTGCTCAATACCGCCCTTGATGTGGGCATCAATTACTTTGACACCGCACCACAGTACGGCCATGGCGTTGCTGAAATTCGATTAGGCAAAGCGCTACGTGGCGCAAAGGTTCCCTTTGTCGTTGAGACAAAAGTTGGTCGAGTCCTTCGCCATGACCCAAACGCTGAAATCTTTCCCTGGTTTCCAGATGCACCCCGCGATTTAGTTCCGGTATTCGACTATTCCCAAGATGGAATCCGTCGCGCCTTCGACGAGAGCCTTGAGCGAATGGGTCTTGATCATCTCGATATCGTTTTGATGCACGACTGTGAAGCGCATGTCAAAGAAGCTATTGAAAGCGCATTCCCTGTCCTTGCTGAATATCGCTCACAAGGTCTCATCAAAGCAGTAGGTATCGGTATCAACCATGCTGAGGAAGCACTTCAGATTATGAAGGGCACTGATTTGGATATCGCACTGATCGCCGGCAGATATTCACTCCTTGATCAGATTTCACATCGCGAACTCTTTCCATACGCACTTGCTCACAACATTGATATCTCAATGGGTGGAGTGCTTAACTCAGGCGTTCTTGCTAATCCCGTCGCTGGTGCAACGTATAACTATCTGCCAGCGTCAGATGAAATCATCGCGCGCGCTGCCAAGATTGGTGAATTCCTCAAGGCTCGCAATATTCCGCTGCTCGCTGCAGCGCTGCAATTCCCGCTCCGCCATCCAGCAGTAACCTCAGTGTTGACGGGTCCACGAACTGCCGCTGAACTTCTCGAGAATGTCGATGCCTTTAACTTAGAGCTTCCAGCTGATATCTGGGCAGAGCTCGAAGGCGCCAACCTCATCGAAAGGATCCCTGCATGAGC
>JAIXPU010000016.1 GCA_027486075.1 Streptomycetaceae bacterium
GCCAAAAAAGCGGTAGCGAAGAAGACAACTACCAAGAAGGCGGCTGCAAAGAAGAGCGCAGTAAAGAAGGCCACAGCTTCTAAAGCCTCTGCGCCAGTTAACGTTTCAACTACACCTGCGCCAGCGGCTGCAAAGCCTGCAGTAAAGGCAGCCGCACCTAAGCCA
Source organism: Streptomycetaceae bacterium (assembly GCA_027486075.1). Lineage (GTDB taxonomy): Bacteria > Actinomycetota > Actinomycetes > Nanopelagicales > Nanopelagicaceae > Planktophila. The sequence continues at coordinate 166 of JAIXPU010000016.1, forward strand.
AGCGCTGCTCCACGCCAAGGTTCATCAGGTAAGACACTCTTTGCAGTTCTCGTCGCTGTTGTACTGCTCGCTGCAATCGTAATTTCAAATTCTGGAAAAGATTCTGACGAAGCACCAGCCTCAGAGCCAGCAGTAACTGAATCAGCTGCTCCGGCGGCAACGGAAGAAGCGACAGAGGAAGCTACTGAATCAGCAGCTCCTGCAACAATCGATCCTGCAGCAGCAACAGGTGAAGCGCCATCACGCTTTATTGGAAATTGGAAAGATAGCTCTAAATCAGTCATGGTAATTACTTGGAAAGCACCAGCAGGTGATGTCACTGGCTACACAGTTGAGACTCGCGCAAATATGGGCGAATGGAAAGTTGTCTCAGAAGTTTCAGCTACAACATATGCAGCAGAATTTGCTAAGACATCAGCAGATGGTTCAACTTCATTCCGAGTCTCTGCAGTCTATGCAGATGGTTCATACGGTGTTGCACCAGCTTTCGGATTCGCTGGCCAATTCGAATAAGAAGTACTTTATAAAAAACCCCGTCAGAGATGGCGGGGTTTTTTATTTGCTCTGCAACTTTTCGAGTATCGCACTGACATAAGCGTTGACGCCTGCGGGCACCAGATGAACTCCATCTGGTGCGAAATATTCAGGACGTCCATTCGAAATTTCGTTCCAATCAATGACATCTGCCTGTGGATAATTGGCGGCAACTTCACGGATGATCTGATTATTGCCATCTCGCCAAGGGCGTGGAACTGCAGTGTTTACAACGATGATTTGCGGCTGTCCCTTAACCGCTTCAAATATCTGCTCCACTTGCTCACGCGTGAGCGCATTGTTATTGCCTAAGTTAAAGATGACGGGCGAATCAAGTGCTTGTGGTTGATCTTGAATTAAGACCTCAAGAAGCTCTGGGGCTTGCCTTCCAATTCGAGCGTTGACCAGTGATATCGGGCGGTTCTCCTCAAGAACTGAGCGAATTCCGAGAATAACTGAGTCACCAGTAACCCAGAGCCCATCTTTCTCTGTGGGAATCACATTGGAGGTATCGACAGTCAAGGATTTTTCTAGTGCAGTGCGAGCATCGCTTGCAATTGAAATAGCACGTACGCTGACGATTGCAGCAATTACCACAACGATGACGGTGGCAGCGCTTAACAAGGAAGCCTGGCGATTACGCTCTTTCTTAGTTCGATACTTACGTCCTTTAAGCCAATACTGAATAACGCCGCGACGCACTGGAAGTTCGACATAGCGAAGTGATATATCTGCCAGAGCAAAGACAATCAAAATGCGCAGCGAGTAGAGCGCCCATGCTTGGCCTGCAAGATCTACGGTTGGACGAGTTACTTGAAAAATCACCCAGTGCCAGAGATAGATTGCATATGAACGCTCACCTATCCACAGCAAGACCTTGTTCTGCAAAACAGGTGCGAACCTGGAAGCGGGGTGAACAATCGAGGCAATGATGGCAGCGCCAAAAACACCTGCAAGAGGAAAAGCAATTTTGTACATTGCTGGATTCGATGCATCGATAAAGAGGAATGTTGCCAAGATTCCAATGAATCCAATGACGCCAATACCATCGATGAAATTCTGACCTTTGCGAGATATTTCAACTCTAAAGTTCTGTGGAATCCAGCTCACCGCAAGCGCTGCCCCTAGAAAGAGTCCAATGCTGTGGGTATCTGTTCCGAAGTAGACGTGGCTGACTTTTGAGGCGTTTGCTGCATCAATTGAGACTGAAACTAAAAGGAGAGCGATTCCTGAGGCAGCTGCAATGGAAAGTGCTGCAACAGGGATATGTTTCTTACCGAATTTCTTAAGAATAAAGTAGAGAATCAGTGGCCAGACGAGATAGAACTGCGCTTCGACTGCAAGTGACCATGTGTGTTGCAGAAGTGGTGGCCTACCGATGCTTTCAAAGTAATCCTGCTCATTTGCAACCAACCACCAATTGATAGTGCCGGTAAGCGCAAAAGGCGTGTCAATCAACAGCCGTTTGATTGTATCTGGCGCCCATATTCCAACAGCGATGATTGTGGTGGTGAGCATAAAAAGCAGCGCCGGTAGCAGACGGCGAAGTCGCGCGAGATAGAAGCCACGTAGATCTAGGCCGCCACTTTGTGCAATCGAATCCAGAAGCATTCGCGTGATGACATACCCAGAGATAACGAAGAAGAGGTCAACGCCAAGAAAACCACCAGGGATCCATGAGAAGCCAAGGTGATAAAACATCACGGCGATTACTGCAAGTGCACGCAACCCATCGATAGCTGGGATGTATTGGATACCGCGTTTGGCAGCCATGAAAACTACTTACGCTTTGCTGGTTTTTTCTTAGCTACGCTCTTTGTGCTTTTCTTTGGAGCGGCGATTGCAGCACGGGTTCTCTTGCTCTCAACTTTGATGGGAGCAGATTTCTTGACAGTGCCATCTTCATTAAATGAGCCATCGACTTCTGCCTGCATGCGCGCTAAACGAGCAAAAGCTGAATCTAGCTTTTCACGCGATTGGGCGATGGCCGATTCTGCGGCGGTAAGAGCCGATGCTTGGCTGCGGTAGAGACGTTCGGATTCAAGGATGATTTCTGCCAGCCAGGCACGGTAATCAGATACGTTCTCGGCTGCCTCTGCAATAACGCGTTCTGCTTCGCGACGGGCAGCTGATGTCAGCGCTACCGCCTCACGCTTTTTGGTATCGACAATCGAATCAGCTTCGCGAACTTTTGCATCTGCAATGGCGGCAGCTTCGCGGCTACCGTCACGGATGATTTCGGCAGCCTCCGCCTCTGCAGTAGAAATATATTTACGGCCACGGCTTTCAGCCCCAGCCAGAATGCTTCGGGCTTTATTGTCTGCGCTCTCTAAAGTGTCCTTAGCGGCGCGATTGCTCTCATTCATTAAGCGTTCAGCAGCAGCGGTGGCCTTTGCTTCGCGAGCTTGCGCTGACTTAATCATCGACATCGCAGTCTCAGTTGCCAGAATTTCAAACTCTTCACGGCTTAGGCCAGTGATGTCACGGCGCGAACGTAAATCAGCTAATTGAGATTCAAGATCACGAATACGATCGACAGGGTTGGCGATAGGCGCGCGCTCTTCTTCTTCGCGAAAACCGACCCAACTACGGAACTTCTTCTCTGCCATTTAACTTGACTCACATTCTTCAACCGTGGAGGTGCCAAGATTAGAGCATCTGGCTACTTTCGGTAAATGGCGAAAGAGACCGCTAAATAC
>JAIXPU010000083.1 GCA_027486075.1 Streptomycetaceae bacterium
CGCACTCTGATTATTAAAGATTTACAAGATCTGCCCGAAGATTCCAAAGATGAAGTAACGCGCTACCTAGATTCTCCTGATCCAACGATGACAGTGATCTTTGTGCATAAGGGTGGAGTTAAAGGCAAAGCGCTCCTCGATTCCATTAAGAAGGCAAAGCCTGAAACCATCGCCTGCGATGCGATTAAGAAGGAAGCAGATAAAGAGAGCTTTGTCAGAGATTTATTTATTGATTCTGGTCGCAAAGCAACACCTGGTGCAATCAAAGCGTTGGTTGGCGCACTCGGTAGCGACCTACGTGAATTGCAACAGGCAGTTTCACAGATTTCACTCGATGCACCTGCCGGCGCAATTGATGAAAAAATCGTTGATAAGTTCCACCAAGGACGAATTGAAACAACAGGCTTTGATGTTGCCGATGCAACTATTGAAGGTAATCTGCCAATTGCACTGGTTACTTTGCGCAGCGCCCTTGAAACAGGTACAGATCCTGTGATGGTCACCTCTGCAATCGCTTCATCGCTACGTTCCATGGCGAAAGTTTCTGGAGTCAGTCGCGGTGCGAAATCATTTGAACTTGCTGGACAGCTTGGAATGGCGCCTTGGCAGATTGATAAAGCGCGTCGCCAGTTGCAATCATGGACTCCTCGTGGAATCGCATCTGCAGTTATCGCGATCGCCCAGGCAGATGCTGATGTGAAGGGGGCCTCATCTGACCCGATTTACGCGCTGGAAAAAGCCCTTCGGACCATCGCCGCTGCCCGTTCCGCGCGGTAAATCTCGATTTTGGGGTCATAGCCCCGCGCTGATAACCTACGCTCCTGCACAAATCACAAGGTTTGGCTAAAACAGATAAATCGGAGCAATACACGTGGCAAATATCAAGTCGCAGATCAAGCGTATTAAGACAAACGAGAAGGCATACCTTCGTAACAAGTCTGTCTCATCATCTATCAAGACAGCTGTTCGCAAGTTCCGCGAAGCAGTTGCTAAGGGTGACGCTGCTGTAACTACCGCTGAACTCCGCGCAGCATCCAAGGCTCTCGATGTTGCAGTCTCAAAGGGCGTTATTCATAAGAACGCTGCTGCAAATAAGAAGTCTTCAATGGCTAAGGCTGCAGCTAAAGCCGGCGTTCGTTAATTTCGCCGCTTTTTCAAAAGATAATTCGAAGGTAACGGTCGCTTAAGTGCCTGCAATCTCGATTGCCAAGGCGCCTCAACCAGCCTCAACAAATCCAGCGCAGATTCGTAACTTCTGCATCATTGCCCATATCGATCATGGCAAATCAACACTGGCCGATCGCATGCTCCAAATTACTGAAGTCGTCGAAGCTCGCAATATGCGCGCCCAATATCTAGACCGTATGGATATTGAACGCGAACGCGGCATCACCATTAAATCTCAGGCAGTGCGTCTGCCATGGCGCAGCGGTATTGATGGACAGGAATATGTCCTCAACATGATTGATACACCGGGACACGTTGACTTTACCTACGAAGTCTCGCGCTCACTTGCTGCCTGCGAAGGCGCTGTCTTGCTCGTTGACTGTGCACAAGGAATCGAAGCGCAGACTCTGGCCAATCTATATCTTGCAATGGAGAATAACCTCACCATTATTCCGGTGCTTAACAAGATTGACCTTCCCAATGCGCAACCTGAAAAATTCGCTGCAGAACTTGCTGGACTCATTGGCTGCAAAGTTGAAGATGTCTTGCGCGTATCCGGAAAAACAGGCGATGGCGTAGCTGATCTACTTGATCAAATTATTGATTTGATTCCAGCTCCAGTTGGAGATCCTGATGCACCTGCACGCGCACTCATCTTTGACTCTGTCTACGATGCATATCGCGGCGTTGTTACCTATGTGCGCGTTGTTGATGGACGCATTAATCCTCGCGAGCAGATTCAGATGTACTCAACTGGCGTAAAGCACGAAGCTCTCGAAGTTGGCGTTATTTCTCCAGAACCACTGCCATCAAAGGGCTTAGGCGTTGGCGAAGTAGGTTATTTAATTACTGGTGTAAAAGATGTTCGCCAATCACGAGTCGGTGACACCATCACCAACTTTGCGCGTCCAACAAAGGAACCTCTGGGTGGATATAAAGATCCAAAGCCAATGGTCTTCTCTGGTCTATTCCCACTCGATGGTGCCGACTTTCCCGTTTTGCGCGATGCGCTAGAAAAACTACAACTCAATGATGCGGCTCTGGTCTATGAACCAGAGAGCTCTGCCGCTCTTGGCTTCGGTTTCCGTTGTGGCTTCCTTGGGCTGCTTCATATGGAAATTGTGCGCGAACGCCTTGAGCGCGAAGCAAAGCTCAACTTGATTTCAACTGCCCCTAACGTGGTCTATCGCGTCACCATGGAAGATGGCAAAGAGCACATTGTTACCAACCCATCAGAGTTTCCTGATGGCAAGATCAATAACGTAAAAGAGCCAATCGTTAAATCAACTATTTTGGCGCCTGCTGAATTTATCGGAACCATCATGGAGCTCTGCCAAGATCGTCGTGGTGTGATGCTAGGTATGGATTACATCTCCGAAGACCGCGTAGAGATTCGCTATACCTTGCCCCTTGCTGAAATTGTCTTCGACTTCTTTGATCAGCTCAAGAGCCGTACTCGTGGTTACGCATCCCTAGATTATGAAGAGATGGGCGATGAAGAAGGTAACTTGGTCAAGGTCGATATTTTGTTGCAAGGTGAAGCAGTAGATGCCTTTAGCGCAATTGTTCACCGCGATAAGGCATATTCATATGGCGTGATGATGACCGGTAAGTTGCGCGAGCTCATTCCACGTCAGCAATTTGAAGTCCCTATTCAGGCCGCTATCGGCTCTCGCATCATCGCCCGTGAATCAATCCGTGCGATCCGTAAAGATGTTCTTGCTAAGTGCTACGGCGGAGATATTTCACGTAAGCGCAAACTTCTTGAGAAGCAGAAGGAAGGTAAGAAGCGCATGAAGATGGTGGGACGTGTAGAAGTTCCACAAGAAGCCTTCGTTGCGGCCCTTGCTACCGATGCTGATATCGAGAAGATTAAAGCAGCGCGCAAGCTCGAAGGCTAGTTGTTCATGCTCTCGTATTACGTCCATATTCCTTACTGCGTAAGACGTTGTGGTTACTGCGACTTTAATACTTACACACCTGCCGAACTGCAAGATGGTGCAACCCTCGAAATTGTTTCAGGCGATTACATCGATGCCGTTCTGCAAGAGCTTGCAACAACGCCCACAGATGTAGTTCCAACAATCTTCTTTGGGGGAGGAACCCCATCACTGCTGCCACCTAAGGATTTAGGCAGAGTTATTGCAGCGATTAAGGCTCGTAACGGGGTTACCGAAGATTGTGAGATAACACTTGAGGCAAACCCAGACTCAGTCACGCAAGACAAGCTCAATGAGTTGATCTCTGTCGGATTTAATCGAATCTCATTTGGAATGCAATCGGCTAACCCAGAAGTATTGAAAGTTCTTGACCGCACCCACAACCCTGAGAATGTAAGAAAAGCTGTTGATATGGCGCGCGCGGCTGGCTTTGCATCTGTCAGCGTTGACCTTATCTATGGAGCGCCAGGTGAATCACTTGGAGATTGGGCAGCAACTGTAAAAGAGGCGCTTTCACTCAATATTGATCACATCAGCGCTTACGCACTGATCGTTGAAGAAGGAACAAAGCTGGCAGCGCAGATTAAGCGCGGTGAATACACCATGCCTGATGATGATCTGATGGCAGATATGTATTTACTTGTAGATCAACAATGTCTACAAAAGGGTTTGAAATGGTATGAACTCTCTAACTGGTCAAAGCCAGGCCATGAATGTCGCCACAATATTGCCTACTGGAAATCAAATAATTGGTGGGGTCTTGGGCCAGGTGCACACTCACATATTGATCAGAAGCGTTTCTGGAATGTGAAACATCCGAACGCATACAAGGAGAAGGTCTTTGCTGGTAGCTCACCAATCAAAGACTCTGAAACTCTGGGCGATGTAGAAAAGAAATCTGAATACATCATGCTCGCTATTCGAATGCCACAGGGCGTAAGGAAGGCAGCTTTGACTGTGGCGCAATACGAACGGAGCATGGAGTACATCAAGAGTGGCCATGTGATTGAGCGAGGCGACTCTTTGGCACTTACCGCGACAGGGCGGCTCATTGCCGACCGCATCACCCATGAAATGCTTCGTTAATTGGCAAGCGATAAGATTGCCAAACCATGACAACTGATCGCCGCCTCGAGATTCTGCGAGCTATCGTCGATGAATATGTCCAAACCCAAGA
>JAIXPU010000093.1 GCA_027486075.1 Streptomycetaceae bacterium
AGGATCTTTGATTGCCCGGATGACGTTCGGGATGATAAAGAAAATAGGAATCATTAAAATGGAGGCTAGAAAACGAGCAAGCCACTTGCGACTGGCCAAACTCCAGCCAAGACCAAATATAATCAAGAAATTGACAAAGGCATCCTGAATGAAATCAATACTATCTGCCAGCAGAGATATTGATTTAATATTTAATGCGAAAAAAAACTCTATTAGAAAATATCCTAAATTGAGGAATGCAGTTATGCCTATTGCCTTTTTCATATTCACCATTCTATAAGTCTAGCACTGGTTTACGTGAAGGTTCGTTCTGGCGCCGATGGTTGATTCGCGGAGCACATTTCAAAAAGAACACAAGTCAGGTTGTGTAATTATTTGAGACACACCGAAGGCGGACATCTAGGTGAATTTATCGAAAGATTTGATCTTAATTCTTTACCTAAAAACTGCTTGCAATTCGACTACCCAATTCTTTGATAATGAGAAGTACGATTAATGCATAGTTAAAAATAATAATTGCTGGTAAGAAAACTAATCCAGCTCCACCGAAGCGATTTCGAAGCTTGGTTCCCCAAACTTCATTTGTGATCGTGACAAGTACAATCGTCCACCACAATGGAATAGTTGCGAACCAGACAACTAAACAATAAGGGCAGAGAACCCCAATGATGAAAACGCTCTGACCAAAAAGCCAACTGACGAAAAGCCAAGCTATGCCCAGCCCCAAAACTATGAATTTCCAGAACCAATTTTTGAACTTTGCACCTGCGAAAATACTCAACCCGATAATCATCGGCGCTATAAAACCGGCTACTCCCAGAATTGCGTTAGGAAATCCAAGCAATGAGGCTTGCCATAAATCAAACAAAGCTCCACAGGAGACGAATGGGCTTATGTCGCAAGAGGGGGCCTGAGAGGGATTCTTCAGAGTTTGAAATCTTTCTATCAAAAGAGCTGCAGATGCAAACCAACCAATACCGCCACAAATGAGAAAAATTTTTGCCAGAAAGCGCCAAGATTTTTGTTGATTGAGAATGTCATAACTCGGCTGCATGAATTTTGCCTAACTTGATGAGTAAATAATGCCCACCACCCCGCATTACGGTACAGGCGAGTTGGGTCATCTGCAATATCTAGAAAGGTAATCGGCATCACGTGCAAATATCATCTGTGCTGAATACAATAGAGTCACTAGTCGTGATTGTAGTTTTCTATTCAAATATGAAAGGTCTACTAAGACTAAATGAAACGAAACGTCATGTTGTCGGGTTTGATCTCTATGAGCGTTGTAGCTGTTGTTGCTCTAGCAGCTTTTTCGGTTAGCAAAGAAGCTACCCTTGATCAATCTGGAGCAGATGACATTTCGGTTATTCAGTCGAATACTCACATTCTTCAGGATGCGGGAAATCGCGCTCCGGTCTTAGTTGAATTCCTAGACTTTGAATGTGAGGCATGCGGGGCTTTTTATCCGCATATAGAAGAATTGAAGAGAGAATTCAAGGGTGAAGTGACTTTCGCTTTTCGATACTTCCCTCTCCCGGGACATTCGAATTCCATTAATGCGGCCCTTGCCGTTGAAGCGGCCGCTCAGCAGGGCAAGCTAAACGAGATGTTCTCACTAGTGTTTGAAACACAGTCTCTTTGGGGTGAATCAAGTGAGTCCAAGGCTGCAACTTTTAGATCATACGCCGAAAAAATTGGGCTTGATATGAATCTATATGACTCGTCGATCGCAAATCCAGAAACCCTACGTCGGATCACGGATGATTACAATGACGGGGTAGCGCTTGGGATTTCAGGGACTCCCACCTTCTTTCTCAATAATCAACGTTTGACTTTGCGCACATTTAAAGATGTCAGAGCTGCAATTCTTGATCAACTTTCAAAGTAATTTTGCTTGCGAACCGGCCTCATAGAACACTGCCTCAGACCCTTCCCGCAAACGGCATCATCCCCGGAACGCTGTAAATGCTGGAGTATTTCAATCCGCCTTTTGTTGATCTAGCTTCCCACATCATGCCATTTCCGGCATAAATGCTCATGTGATGAATGGTGCTTTGTGTTCCTTTGTACGAATAGAAAATTAAATCGCCTGGCTGCATCTCAGAAATGGGAACTTGTTTTGTGTACGTGTAATAAAGCCCAGAGTTCAGGCGATCCCAGTTTGGCCAACCGAGTCCGGCATATTTGTAGGCCGCATAAATCAAACCAGAACAATCAAAGGAATTTGGTCCTTCATTTCCCCAAACATAAGGTTTTTTCGCTAAGACCTGCCGTTTTGCATATTCAACTGCCTTTAGTCGCTGCTCAACAGATGTTCGAGAGGTGGCCGCTCCATTTGGGCCACCACCCTTCCACACTTTAGCTTGGTTTGGAATCTTAGTGGCTTCACTTGCCCGCGTCTCTTCCAGCAGGGCCAGTTGCCGCCTTTGCTCGAGAGTAAGTCTTACTTTTCTCGCGGAGGCGAGTTCCTTTTGGAGTTTGTCTTGAATTGCCTGAAGCTTATCAACCTCTTTTTGCTGAGCATCCCGAATGGAATCTGCTTCTCTCTTTGCCTCGGCAACTTTTTCGGTGACTTGTATTTGTCGCTCTTTGGCAGCCTCAGCTAATTTTCTGGCTTTCTTCGCAATAATCTCAGCAGCTTTGAATTGCTCAAGAGCAACTTTATTCTTGGTGCTTAAATTCTCAAGGGTGGATATTGTGTCAATCACATCTTGAGGTCCATTTGCACTGAGGAATGTCTCAATGTTTCCCATATTGCCACCTGACATATACGCAGCAACAGCCAATTTTCCAATGTTTCGATGAGTTGCTGAAACTTCGGCTTCTGCAGCACCTACAGCTTCATTTGCAGAATTCAACTCCTTTACGGCTGTAGCTAATTCCTTTCTTGCAATTAGATACTTTTTGTTAACCTCTGCAGCAAGTGCCGCAAGTTTCCTTAGGTTTCCTCGTGCAGCAGCCAATTTTTTCGCTGCATTTGCAGCAACTCGCTTCTTCTCAAGCTCGAGCTTTTTGGCAGCTTCGATTTGGGCAAGAGTTGGTTTGTGATTACTGCCGAATGCTTCTGGGGTTGTGAAGGTGAGTGCAACTAGCGCAACAAAAATTGTAAGTCTG
>JAIXPU010000106.1 GCA_027486075.1 Streptomycetaceae bacterium
AGCGTTGGATTTACAGGATGGGTATCTATCGAAGATGGCGTTGATGGCATGGGCCAGATGATTGAGAGCGCCAACTTTCTCAAGGCGAAGATCAACGAAATCTGGGGATGAAGCGCCTTTACGATGGCGTAAGATGTGCACTCGTAACAAGTGGGGCCTATAGCTCAGTCGGTAGAGCAACGGACTTTTAATCCGTGGGTCGACAGTTCGAGCCTGTCTGGGCCCACTTATAAATCCTTGATTCATCTCCAATATCTCCATATGGTGTCGCCATGGCTGAGACATTTTTAGGGATAACCAACGCCGTCAATGTCCCAGCTTCACATGAGATCACAGGACATAAATCTGTACGTGAAGCGCTTCGAAATACAGAGAAGTATTCATCAGATTTACAAGGTGATGCTGATGTTCGTGATTATCGCCAGATACCTCTTGAGGTAGATCCACCGCGACACCATCTCTATCGCGCAGCGCTAGCTCCCTATTTTGTGAAACCTACCATCGAGAAGATGGCTCCAGATTTTAGAAAAAACTCGCAAGAGTTCATTGATCAAGTTCTCCCGAGCGGCACAGATATTGTCAGCTCCTTTGCACTTCCTCTTGTGATGCGTAATTTGGGAGTTATTTATAACCGCCCTCAAGATGTTGCTGAATGGATTTCGTGGGGAACAAGTGCATGGACTGCCGGTGGACCAGAACGTAACGGCGATATCTTGCATCGCCACTTGGATGCAATCTATGAAGAGGCGATTAAAAATCCAAAGAAAGATATTTGGTCAGAGATTGCTCGCCTAGAAATTGAAGGAAGGGTAATTACTCACGACGAGTTCCGCGGAATAGCAAGCGTGATTCTTGCCGGTGGTCGCGATACTGTCGTGAAGTTGATTACTGGTGCGATTTGGCACTTCGGAAGAAACCCTGACGATTTCGAGTATCTGCGCCAGAATCCAGACCGCATCGATGCTGCGATTCAAGAGTTATTGAGATTTCTAACTCCAAACCCAGCGATGGTGCGCAGCACCGTTCCAGAGTCAACAGTGAAAGAGTTACCTGATGATCGTTATGTTCAAATCAGTTTTCTCTCCGGTAATTTTGATGAAACAGTCTTTGAAAAGCCATTTGAACTTAATATTCGCCGCGAACGCAATCCCCATGTCAGCTTTGGCTTTGGGCCGCATACCTGCATTGGCAACCATGTCACTGAAATTGAAGCGAGAGTATTTATACAGACCCTGCTTGATTCAGGGATACGTTGGGAGATTTCAGATAGTTCGAAGATCCACTTCTATAGCGGTCCTATGGCCTCAGTTCCAGCCGAGTTCGAATCGCTCTTTGTGAGAATACGATAAAGAGATGAAGATTGTTGTTACAGGCGCTACTGGCTTGCTGGGCAATGCAACGGCAAAGCATTTGCTGGCCAAGGGCCATGAAGTAGTTCCGGTCGATCGTCGCGAAGGCGAAATTGCACCTGGCGTAAAGGTCATTGTTGGCGATTTAGCTAGCCTGGAATTCTGCGACAGTGTGATGTCCGGAGTTGAAGCAGTCATTCATCTAGCAGCGATTCCCAACCCAACAGATAAGCGTCAACATGAAGTGTTTTCAAATAATGTGGTCTCATCCTTTGCAGTCTTTAGCGCTGCAGCGCATGCAGGAGTGCGCATCGTCGCTTATGCCTCAAGTCTTTCTGCTTATGGTTTTCCATATTCAGAAAGCTGGACCTCACCAAAGTATGTTCCAGTAGATGAAGACCACCCGCTTGAGTATGAAGAGAGCTACGCGCTTTCAAAAGAGGTGAATGAGTTATCTGCGCAGATGTGGTTCTCGCGAACCGGAATCAGTTTTGTCGGTATGCGCTTTCCTTGGACTAACTTGCCAGATAAAACTTATGAGCTAGCTGCTCGCTCAAAGAATGAAGATACCTTGCCTGCAGATCCCCGTTTTCCTAAAGGAATTGTCGCCAAGGTTTTGTGGTGCTACCTAGATCTGCGCGATGCCGCAGCTGCCTTAGAAGCAGTTGTTATGAGCGATTTCAAAGGCTCAGATACCTTTAACTTTGCCGCCCCTGACACGATGTCAGATGAGCCAACAGTTGAATTGATGAAGAAGTTCCATCCCAGGAGCGAGATACGCGGTGATTTATCGGCAAACGCTGCGCCGTATTCAAGCGAGAGATTTATTAAACGCTTTGGCTATAAGCCCCAGTATTTACTTGATCGCGAAGAGCTAAAGGAGTTATAGAACTCCAAATTTGGCGAAGGCAGCCGACGGCGCCATACCTTCTTTCACTGCTTTCCTAAAGTTGGTCTCGCCAGAATTTTTCTCAATGACGCGCTTTACCACTTCATCGATTGCTGCAACGGGCACAATAGTTACGCCATCAACATCACCAACGATAAGATCACCAGGTTTGATTGCGACGCCATCGATAACGCCAGGAACGTTGTGAGCCACTACTTCGTAACGGCCGTTGATATCAACTGGCAGTGAACCGGTTCCAAAGATCTTAAAACCCATTGCACGGGTGCGGGCTAGATCGCGAGATGGTCCATCGGCAAGAGATCCGGCAACGCCTTTAAAGTTACAGGCGGTGGAGAGAAGTTCGCCCCACAGGGATGCCTTACCGGCGCGAGCTGTTGGAGTGACATAGACCTGATCTTTCTCAATGGCATCGAGCGCCTTTAGTAAACCAACATAGGGAACTTCTGGGAATGAATCTACGATTTCGATCTGAACTGGAAATGCATAACCGAGCATCACACCTTCGCCTGAGAGCATATGGATATCTTCGCCAAGTACTTGTCTTCCATAACCCATAGCATCAAGACAATCTGATGCGAGAGCGGATGTGAAGATAGTTCTTAGCTGCGCTAAATCGTGTGACATTGGTTTTCCATTCTTAGTAAGCAATTCGCTATTGCGTAAACCTACAATATTTACGAGTCAAGGCATATGCCTTCTCACGTATGATTCTGAGGTGAGTGCAACGGCGGCAGCGAAATCTAATAACCAGTGGCTGCCTGCCTATCTCGCTCTGGGCTTTGTCTGGGGCTGCTCATTTATCTTCATCAAACTTGGGCTGGAATTCTTGACTCCATTTGGAGTTGCCTTCGTGCGCTGCGCCCTGGGTGCGGCCACACTCTTATTAATCGCTAAATGGCGCGGATATTCGATGCCGAAGGATCCGATGATTCGTTTTCATCTCTGGGTCGTAGCCGTATTGCTCAATGTCATTCCGGGAATCTTCTATGCCTGGGCTGAGACCGTGGTGACATCGGTACTCGCCGGAATCATCAACGCAGTAACACCGTTGATGACGCTGCTGGCAATCATGGCGGTCAACCGAGTTGAAAAACCTAAGGCGTATCAAATCATCGGTCTCGCGATTGGCTTCTTGGGCGTTCTGACTGTCTTGGGCGCATGGAATGGCCTTGGTGATAATCCTTTGTGGGCGATTGTCGTTCTGATGAGCGCTGTTACTTGTTATGGAATTTCATTTCCATATACCCAACGATTTGTGATGCCTCATAAACTTAATTCAGAATCAATTGTTTCTATGCAATTACTTCTAGCCACCATCACGCTCTTGCCATTCTTCTTATTTAATGGAATTTCAGAGTATGAATTTAATCTTGGTCCAATACTCGCGGTGGTTGCGCTCGGCGTCTTTGGAAGCGGGATTGCCTACCTCTGGAACTTTAAGGTGATGGAGTTAGCGGGCAGCGCAATTGCGAGCAGCGTTACTTATTTGACTCCGGTAGTCGCCATCATCGTAGGAATCATCTTCTTGGGTGAGAAAGTCACTTGGTATGAACCTGTAGGTGGCTTGATAGTTCTCTTTGGCGCAGCGCTGGCGCAAGGTCGAATTCGGTTAAGAAAGGGTAAATCCGACGGGTAGTTCAAGTCGGTGAGATGCCAGTAATTCGGCGTTACTCAAAATTGCTCGAGTTGAGCTATCTGCAACAATAATTCCGCCTGACAAAATTACTGAACGTTCGCAAAGTTCGAGCGCGTATGGAAGATCATGAGTCACCATCACTATTGTCACATCGAGAGATCTAACTATGTCGGCGAGTTCGCGGCGGCTAGCTGGATCTAAATTTGATGATGGTTCATCCATCACCAAAATCTCTGGCTTCATCGCAAGAACTGTGGCAACTGCAACGCGGCGGCGTTGTCCAAATGACAAGTGGTGGGGTGGGCGATCGCGAAACTCCAGCATTCCTACCTGAGTAAGTGCCTCATCAACTACATGTTTTAGCTCTTCACCACGAATACCCATGTTGTATGGGCCGAAGGCCACATCTTCACCGACAGTAGGCATAAAGAGTTGATCATCCGGATCTTGAAAGACGATCCCCACCTTTGCACGGATCTGCTTAAGAGTCTCTTTATTCTTACTATCTACCAACGCCCCAGCGATGCGAACTTCGCCCTGCATCGTTGGATGAATTCCATTCATATGTAGAACTAACGTTGTCTTGCCAGCGCCGTTGGGACCAAGCAGTGCAACGCGTTCACCCTTGTTAATTGTCAGGTTAACGCCGAAGAGAGCCTGGTTACCATCGGGGTAGGCAAAGGCCAATTCTTTTATCTGCAAGCTTGGGATGTTATTCATTATTACCAACCAATCACGAGGAAGAGTAGCGAGAAGATAAGAGCCAGGACAGGTACAGAAAGTGCACTGATCCAATGTTGCTTGGTTACCGTATCGGTGACAAGCGTAGGAAGATTCCCATCAAAGCCGCGAGATAACATCGCAAGGTGAACGCGCTCACCGCGTTCATAGGATCTAATAAAGAGCGCTGCTGCAGAAGTTGCAATCACTTTCCAATGTTTGATGCCAGTTGCGATAAAGCCACGTGACTCGCGAGCAACCTTCATTCGCTCCATCTCATCGCTGATGACATTGACGTAGCGCAACATAAACGACGCAATCTGAACCATGACAGCCGGCAACTTCAAACGTTCCAGGCCACGCAGAATTTCACGAGCCGTTGTGGTCGTTGAAAGAATAACTGCCGCAAGAACGCCTAACGTTCCCTTAACGACAATTGAAAGTCCAGCAAGTAAGCCTTCGCGATAAAGCTCGATGCCAGCGATTTCAAACTTTTCGCCTGTTCCAAAAAATGGCATCAAGATTGCAAAGAAGATAAAGGGAATTTCAATGAGCGCGCGCTTAAA
>JAIXPU010000131.1 GCA_027486075.1 Streptomycetaceae bacterium
AAGTGCAATTTATTCTTGCCCTGTTTCTTATCGGAATTCTTGAGAAAGAGAATATCTGGAAAGCCGGTGTTCTTTGGGTCGCCTAGTTCGCGTTCAATCCAAACCTCAATCTCATTAACATCTTCGCCAATTTTCCAACCAAGCGCCTCCGCCCAGAAAGCAGCAAGCGCACGTGGATCGTGAGCGTCGATAGTGATGCATTGCAGAGAGAGAGCCATGCAGAGAATTATCCCTCTTGTAGGTCAGTTGGAGCGTTGTGTACGTCCAGAACATCACCAGATAACTTATCTGTGCGATTAAGTGGCTTCTTGGCATCTTCCTTATAAAAAGCTGGAATTGAGCCCAGTAGACCCTTCTGGAAATCTTCAAATGCTTGCAGTACTTCGCGCTTTGTATTCATCACAAATGGACCCATCCAAGCAACTGGCTCCTTGATTGGTTGCCCGCCGAGAATAAAGAGTTCTAGGTTTGGTGATCGCGACTCTTGCTGATTTGAAGCGCGCACAACGATGGCATCGCCATCACCAAAGACGGTGAGCTGACCCATAGAAACTGGGCGCTGTTCATCTCCAACAAAGCCATGACCTGACATTGTGTAGACAAGTGCGTTGTAATCCTTGCGCCATGGAAGGCGAAGTTCTGCACCTGGTGCCACAGTTGCGTGAATCAAAGTAATTGGTGTTTGTGTTGTACCAGGACCTACATGTCCATCGAGTTCGCCGGCAATGATGCGAATCAGTGATCCACCATCGGTTGAAGAGAGCAGAGCAACATCATTTGCACGAACATCTTGATATGCAGGTGGTGACCACTTCTTAGCTGCAGGGAGATTTACCCAAAGTTGGAAACCGTGGAATAAACCACCAGACATCACTAAATGCTCTGGGGGAGTTTCGATGTGAAGAATTCCGCCACCAGCTGTCATCCACTGGGTATCGCCGTCAGAGATTGTTCCGCCACCACCGTTGGAATCTTTATGATCGAAGATGCCATCAATAATGTATGTAACAGTTTCAAAGCCACGATGCGGATGCCATGGAGTTCCCTTAGGTTCACCAGGTGCATATTCAACTTCGCCCATCTGATCCAAGTGAATAAATGGATCAAGGAGAGCTAAATCAACTCCAGCAAATGCGCGACGAACTGGAAAGCCTTCACCTTCATAACCTTGTGGCGCAGTTGTAATGCTCTGCACTCGTCGCGCACGTAGCTGCGTTGCATCGCTGATGCGAGGCAAGATGGTGATGTCACTGACTGTTACTGCTGGCACGGAAGGCTCCGAATCTCGAAAGTTATGGTTGAAAGGTAGTTGAACTTTCAACTACTTGCAACTTCAGATTGGTTCGCCCACAGGCCTGGCAGGGGTCAAGTAGCGCTTGCCGAGCGGTGAAGTCCAGGTGCATGAGCCATCAGGGAAGCTTTCAATCTGCCACCCATCATGTGTCTTGAGGCGATGGTGTCTTCGACAGAGAGCGCCAATGTTGTCTGGGGAAGTTGAACCTCCGCTCTCCCAACTTTGGGCATGATCGAGATCAGAGAGAAGAGCCGATCGTCTACACCCAGGAAAGCGACAGGTGCGATCGCGCGCAATCAGAAAATCTTTGAGCACCTGTGGCGGTTGATAACTTTCGCGGCCGAAGTCGAGCAAGTTTCCGCTCTGCGGTTCGGTGATAAATCGCTTCCAGTTGGCATCGCTAGCTAAGTGGCGCGCAACTGATGCAGGAATTGCTCCGTAACCGGCGAGCTGTCCAGGGTTTTCAGCGAGTCCGAGAAGTGTTGGTAGATCTACAGTGACGTTAACGGTGAGAGGGCGACGATGTGCGGCAACAGTTGAAGAGAGATCACTGAGCACTGTTGCACAAATTGCAGTGAGGGCATCTGCGCGCTTTTGATCTGCAGTGCGGTTAGGTTCGTTTAAATCTGCAGCTCTGTCGCTCTGGTTTTGGCGGAGGATAAGCGCCTCGATGGAGTTGATAACAATCTGTGCATCAGCGGCGGGAAGAATAGCGACAACGGTAGACATACCATCGGCATCGTTGTAACAAGAGACGCGACGCAGTGATTGCGCTTTGGTAACTGTCTCTTCAAATTCTTCAGGTGCTAACTTTGCAATCTGGGTGCGCACCAAATTCGCGACTTGTCCTGGGGTGTGAAACTCTGCATAAGCTAAAGCGCGCTCTTCGATATGAAAGATCGTTGATTCGGGGGCGCCATCGCGGATTGCAAAGGCTGTCTCGCGAGCAATAACGGTTGCATGTGCAGAAGAGATTTCTCCTGTAGCAAGCGCTGAACAAGTCTGTGGCAAGTTTTTGACCAGAGTTCGAGCAATATCGATTCGTGATTGTGCAGTAGCCGGCGCTAACCGCAGGGCAGTTGAGATATCTTCGCGCTCTGCTTCATCTACTCCCGCCAACGCGCCGCCACCAGTAGATGGAGTAAAGCCAGCAACTGCAGTGATTGCACGTTGCTTGAGGGCGTAGAGCCAACCATCTTGTCGCTCAAGGGCTGAGAGATAGTCGATGCGATCGCTGGGAGAGAGAGCAAAGGGATCAATCTGTTCTAGTTGGAGTATCGCTTGCGCACAAGGGAGCGCAGTAAGCAGGCGCGCAACAGTTGCAGATGCTTCTTCTACATCGTGGAGCTTGGCTGTTGTCATAGGAGCATCATGAAAGTAGGGGCTGACAAAAGAGTGCGAGCGTAGGCTCGAAGAGGTGCGCAGTTGTGGAAAAGAAAAATAAATCTAGAATTTTGTGAGCATAAGAGAGGTTTTTCTTACTGTGGGTAGTCGCGTTAGAATGCCCATGTGAACAAGCACGCTCCCAAGCTCAATAAG
>JAIXPU010000057.1 GCA_027486075.1 Streptomycetaceae bacterium
CAAGTTTCTGCAGGCGACTTAGTAATCGTTCTAGAAGCGATGAAGATGGAGCAACCTTTAAATGCACATCGAGATGGTGTGATTAAGAACTTAAAGGCGGTTATCGGCGAGACTGTTGCGAGCGGAACAGTTCTCTGTGACATTATTGATGCATGACATCTATTGAGCTCCTTTATTCAGATCCCCTGGCAGCAGCAACAAAGGCTGCTGCCGAAATCGCAGAACGAACTGGAGTCGCATCTCACGATGTAGCTCTGGTTATGGGTTCTGGTTGGGTGACAGCTGCAGATGCTCTCGGAACTCCAGCGTATGAATGTGATGCTCACGAACTCACAGGCTTCTTTGCTCCCGCAGTAGAAGGACACTCTGGAAAAGTTCGCTCTTATGAAATCTCTGAAAGTGGAAAAACTCTGCGCGCTCTTGTATTTCTTGGACGTACCCACCTCTATGAAGGAAAAGGTATGGAGCCAGTGGTGCATGGAGTTCGCACTGCGGTAAAGGCAGGTTGCAAGGTAATCATTTTGACCAATGCCTGCGGTGGAATCAATACATCATTTAAAGTAGGTCAGCCTGTACTTATTCGCGACCACATCTCACTGACTGCGGCATCTCCTCTTTCTGGTGCAACCTTTGTAGATCTCACTGATTTATATAGCAAGCGAATTCGCGCAATTGTGAAGAGTGAAGATTCATCTCTTGCCGAGGGCGTCTATGTCCATTGGCGCGGACCTACCTACGAAACTCCTGCTGAGATTGCGATGATGCGCACCATGGGCGCAGATTTAGTGGGAATGTCTACAGTCCCTGAGGCAATTGCGGCCCACGCCCTTGGCGCAGAAGTTTTAGGCATCTCACTTGTGACAAATGCTGCTGCTGGTATTACTGGAGAGAAGTTAAATCATGAAGAAGTGATTGCAGCTGGCAAAGCAGCGGCAGATCGCATGGGCGCTCTCCTTAAATCAACTATTCCTAAACTCATCTAAGAAGCGTTAATCTGCTCTTATGGATGCAGCGCTTAAGCAAGAAGTAGAAAACTGGATTGCTGACGATCCAGACCCAGCGACTGCCCAAGAGTTAATGGATCTGCTTGCTCGCGAAGATGAAGCTACGCTGCGCAGATATTTCAGCGGTTTTCTCCAATTTGGAACAGCGGGGCTGCGTGGACCGATAGGTCCAGGTCCATCGTGCATGAATCGCGCTGTAGTTGGACGCGCAGCTGCTGGAATCGCTGCGTACATGAAGAAGCGTGGCATGAACTCCGTCGTTATCGGGCGTGATGCCCGTTATGGATCAGAGGATTACACCTTTGAGACTGCAGAGATAATGAGCGGCGCTGGCATGAAGGTACTCATTCTGCCAAGGGCGCTACCAACTCCGGTCTTGGCTTTTGCGACTTCACACTTTAAGTGCGATATCGGCATCATGGTTACTGCCAGCCATAACCCTCCACAGGACAATGGCTACAAGGTTTATATCGGCCCAGTTGCAGATGGGATCAATTACGCAGCATCGCAAATCATTAACCCCACAGATGGATTTATCGCTGCTGACATTGCTGCTATCTCATCTCTTAAATCACAACCCCGCGGATCTGAGTGGACGATACTGGGTGATGAGGTCGTAGATGAATACATAAAGCGCACCAGCGCTTTGGCTCCGCGCCCCAGTGATATCAAAGTCGTCTACACCGCCATGCATGGAGTTGGTACAGAAACTGTCAAGAAAGTCTTTACCCAGGCAGGTTTTCATAATCTCATCACTGTTGACCAGCAGTGCACGCCAGATCCAGACTTTCCGACCGTTGCATTTCCAAATCCGGAAGAACCAGGGGCAATCGATTTAGCGCTTGCTAAAGCGCGAGAAGTAAGCGCAGATCTTGTGATTGCCAACGACCCCGATGCTGATCGTTGCGCTGCAGCAATTAATGATCCCCTAGTGGGCTGGCGCATGTTACGTGGTGATGAAATCGGAGTCATCCTCGGAGAATGGATTGCACGCACACATCCAAAGGGAACTTTTGGTAATTCGATTGTTTCTTCATCGGCGCTACGAAAGATCTGCGCCCACTATGGTGTGAAATTTCAAGAGGTGCTTACTGGATTTAAGTGGCTGGCAAAGATTGAAGACCTCGCATTTGGCTACGAAGAAGCTATCGGGTACTCAGTAGATTCAAGAACTGTCAACGATAAAGATGGAATCTCTGCAGCTATCTTCTTGGCGCAGATTGCCACAGATCTCGCGCGAGACGGGCTTACTCTCAGTGATCTTCTCAATGAAGTCTGGGGCCGGCATGGCTTTCATGGAACAGAACAAATTTCGATTCGTGTGAGCGATATGAGTTCCATCGCTCGACTTCTCAATTCACTACGACAGAGCCCTCCACGTGAAATAGCTGGCCGTGCTGTGAAATCAATTGATGACTTAGCTGCCCCTCAAGATGGACTTCCACCAACAGATGGCCTGCGAATCTGGCTAGAGGGAGATATTCGTGTGATCGTTCGCCCTTCAGGAACAGAGGCGAAGATGAAGTGCTACATCGAAGTAGTGACAGAAAGTTCTGCGACCGCACAAGAATTACTTACTGAATTGCGTGAGCCTCTAAAAGCATTCTTATCTGCTTAAGCGCCAAATCTCTCTTTAAACTCATCGAGCATCGCAGCCGTACCGCTAGCTCCGCTGCGCTTCACGCCAGCTTCCATAAATGCAAGTAGTGCATCGAGAGTTTTAACGCCTCCAGCGCTCTTTACTTCAACCTTTGGTGAAACTGAAGCGCGCATCAACTTAACATCTTCCAAAACCGCACCGGTTGGTGCAAAGCCAGTAGAAGTCTTTACGTAATCAGCTCCTGCTGCCTCGCAGAGCTGACAAGCCTTCACTATCTCATCTTTCGTTAGGTAAGCGTTCTCAAGGATTACCTTTACTTGATTGCCGCTGGCGGCTGCAACAACTGCTGCTATCTCATCTCTTACTTCATCAAACATTCCTGACTTGAGCCAACCAATATTGATGACGACATCAATCTCAGTTGCACCATCAGCGACTACCTGCTTGGTTTCAAAGACCTTCGTGGCAGTTGTTGAATTGCCATGCGGAAATCCAACAACCGTTCCGACGTGGACATCGCTGCCCTTAAGAATTTCTGCACAGAAGGCAACATCTGCTGGTTTGCAACACACGGAGGCGACATCATATTTCAGCGCAACTTCACAACCTTCGCGTACTTCATCTCGTGACATATCTGGGCGTAATAGAGCATGATCAATTGTCTTGGCAACCTGACGTAGCGTGAACAATGGGTGTGGCATCTAATTACTCCCCTGAAATCTTCTGGTAGCCCGGCTTCACTACTTCTTCAATGATTGCTAAACGCTCTTCGAAGGGAATAAAAGCGCTCTTCAGAGCATTGATGGTCACTCGCTGCAAATCTTGGAAGGTCCAATCACATTGCTTGACCATCTCATTCATCTCACGTGACATAGATGTTGCTGACATCAAACGGTTATCAGTATTGATGGTGACTCTAAAGCGCAACTTTGAAAGCTTTGCTAGCGGGTGGTTCGCAAATGAATCTGCCACACCTGTTTGAATGTTTGATGATGGGCAGAGCTCGAGCGGAACGCGACGATCGCGCACGTAGGCAGAGAGGCGACCCAGGCGTGCTGGGGTGTGATTGAAATCGATATCGTCAACAATGCGCACGCCATGGCCTAAACGTTCTGCGCCACATAGTTGAATCGCCTCCCAAATAGAAGGAAGTCCATATGCCTCACCTGCGTGGATGGTGAAATGTGCATTTTCGCGGCGAAGATATTCAAAGGTATCGAGTTGATCACTTGGTGGAAATCCATCTTCAGGGCCTGCGATATCGAAGCCGACAACTCCTTGATCGCGATACTTAACTGCTAACTCTGCAACTTCTTGTGAGCGGTTATTTTGGCGCATTCCGCAGAGAAGCGACGTCATGCGAATCGTGAAACCTTCACCCTTCGCCTCTATTTCGCCCGCGCGGAAACCTTCAAGAATTGCCTCGATTACCTGTGTAAGAGAGAGACCTTTCTCAGTCGAGAGTTCAGGAGCCATACGTACTTCTGCATAGACAACTCCATCGCGCGCTAAATCAACTGCGCATTCGCGCGCAACGCGCACAATATCTTCACGACGTTGCATGACAGCGACAGTGTGCGCAAAAGTTTCAAGATAGAGAACGAGAGAACCAGAATCACAGGATGAGCGGAACCATTCAGCAAGTTCGGCGGCATCGTATGTCGGAAGGGTGTGGCCAATCTCTTTGGCGATATCAATAATTGTTTGTGGGCGCAGGCCGCCATCAAGATGGTCGTGCAAAAGCGCCTTCGGAAGACGTTTTACCTGATCTTCACTTGGCTTCTTCAGTAAATTGCTCATCCTGGGATTCTCTCTACTACTAGTGGAAGACGGTTGACCGTTCCTCCTTCGATAATTGTGACAGCACCAGCAAGGGCTGCGATCGCTCTTTCAAAACGCGCTGGTTCATCGGTATGTAAGGTCATCAGCGGTGCGCCAGCCTTGATGTAATCCCCCGGCTTTGCATGCAGCTCGATGCCAGCACCAGCTTGCACCTTCTCGCCCTGCTTGGAGCGCCCTGCACCCAACCGCCAGGCGCTCACACCCACTTTCATGGCATCCATAGTCGTAATTGTTCCACTCTCATGCGCGGTAATGATCTGTTGTTCGCGCGCAATAGGAAGAGGCGCATCAGGATTTCCGCCCTGCGCGGTAATCATCCGACGCCAATGGTCCATAGCGCTGCCATCTTTCAACGCAACTTCGGGATCTTTACCCACGATTCCAGCTGCATCAATCATCTCGCGCGCCAACAAAATTGTTAGCTCAACAACATCAGCAGGTCCACCACCTGCAAGAACTTCAACAGATTCACG
>JAIXPU010000066.1 GCA_027486075.1 Streptomycetaceae bacterium
GGAGAAATTCGCGTTGCATCCCGTGCAACTCTTTCAGGAAGCGCCTGGAGTTATTACAACATCGACACTTCCGCAGGCGCAGTACCGATGGTTGGCTTTGATGTCGATATCGCTAAAACGCTGACAGGAATTCAAGCGACCTGGTTAACCTCGGTGCCGAGTTCTGCAACTACACCAAGCAAAATCCGCTGGAGCCCGCTGCAGACAACTCCGCTTCAGAACTCTGTGACCACTGAACTGTATGGCGCTCCAAGTAAATTCCTCAGCACTGATGGTTCGCAGATCGCCTTCAATTGCCAGCAACGTCTCTGTGTTCTCGATAGCGTTCGTGCCGTTCCCACTATCAAGTTGGTGACCTCAGAGCAGAACCCAGATGGAATTGATTCTGCCTGGGTTACTGTAGATCGTGTTAAATATTTAATTGCTGGCGTTAAAGGCCAGTTATCGATGTTCCGCTTTCAGTAATTCAAATTTCTTTTAGCGTTATCTTGTTGCAAGTCTAAAAATCGAAATAGATTCTGCAGCGCCTCGGGCTAGCCCACAGAGCCCAAGCTCTTTTGTGTAAACCAGAGAGATAGGTGCGCTGAGTTGGCTATCTGCATATGCGCCGGTCATGACACCTTTACTTGTAAAGGTAGCGAGCAAGAGCGTTGGAGTAGTTGGCTTCCAACCGGTCACGCCTTTAATTGCAGAGTTTGAAGAGATCGCACCATAAGTAGTTCCAGCAGCCGTTAAAACTGTTGAAGTTCCGGTTGATGGAATCCTCGTAGTCCACATTGGCGCAAAGGAAGAGTTAAATTTGGTAAAGGCGCTTTCAACAACTTTTCCAGATTTCACATAGCCAGTTAAGGTTAGAGTTGAATCAGCTGCTAGCCAAGATCGCTGCGCCTTTGTAGCTGAGCTACGCACAACGTTAGCGATTGCCCCTGCTTTGCTGACTTTGGCTAAGATTCCATCTCTTGTGCCAGCAAGCTTCTTGCCTCCTAAAGTCTCAGCACTTTCACCAAAGAGATTGATTGAGCCATCCGGGCTGCGAACCACTGCGTTAAGCGCAGTTTTATTGGTACCGATAAAGAGTGGCTTGGTAAAAACTCCAGCAGGTGAAGTAGATATAAGAAATGGTCTATCTGCCATAACGCCAACGAGTGATATGCCAGAGGAATTCACTGAGATTGCAGAGACAAGTGCGGGGCTGGTTTGGGGAGAGAGATACGTTGCCAGCGTCTCACCGAGCGGAGAGAGCTTCCAGATAGTTATCTGGTTCATATCAGAACGCACTTTAGGTAGCTCTTCTGCAACTACACCATCGGGATTCTCAGCAGCAATTTCAGCAGTCGCACTTTCAGCAGCAGTTACTGCAGCCGATGAACCAGCGAGCCAAATAGCGCCGGCAGCATCGACTGTTGCTGCAGTAGCAATCTCATCGACCCCAGAATCAATGGTGCGAACCCACTGCTGTGCGCCAGTTACATCAAGGCCCGTTAAGAGAATATTTGAATTTGCTGATCCAGTATTTGAGTATGTGACAAGAGTCTTTCCGGTTGCCACTAAACCTTCAGCGCTGACTGCTGATGCGACGATATCTAGCTTCTTTACAGCAACAGCCTTTGGTGCAGCGCTTGCAGTTGGCGAAAGAAGAGATGCTGCAATAATCAGGAGAAGAAGTTTTTTCATTACTGGGCAAGTTCTCCTGCGCGTCTTGCAGATGCTGCCATCGCCCTAGCCACAATCTCAGAGATTCCTGCCTCATCGAAGACCGCCAGCGCTTCTGCTGTCGCACCTTTGAGGCTAGTTACCTTCTCGCGTAAACGAGCTGGAGAATCTTCTGAATCATCAAGGAGCGCTGCCGCTCCGACAATTGTTTGAATAGTAAGTGTGGTGGCATCTTCGCGACTTAGCCCCATCTCAACTGCGCCATCTACCATCGCTTCAACAAATCGGAAGAAGTAGGCAGGTCCAGATCCACTGGTTCCAGTAAGTGCATTCTGCAATTCTTCAGGTATCTCAATCGCTTTACCTGTCGCTGCCAGCAACTTTTCTATGAAAATCTTCTGTGAACTATCCACGCCGCTACTGAGTGAGTAGCCGGCCATACCCTTGCCAATCAAAGTTGGCGTATTTGGCATGACGCGAGCGATGGCTTTATGGCCAGCTAGCCCTGCTGCGATTGCAGAGATTGTCTTTCCAGCAAGTAGTGAGATGACTAGTGAGTCAGGCTTTATGTGTGGAGCTACCTGTGGCAGAAGCTCTGCCAAACCTTGCGGTTTAATGCCGAGAATTACTACATCACTCGTTGCCAGAGAATTTTCCAGCGGCTCGACAGTGATTGAGTAACGCTTTTCAAGTTCATCACCGCGTTCAGGGCGCCTTACAACAACGCTAATTGATGAAGGGGAGATACCTGATCGGATGAGAGCAGCAATAAATGCTTCTCCCATGGTCCCGGCACCGATGATGCCAACTTTGATATCGCTTACCTGATTAGCCATAGCGAAAGAGTACGCGTAGGCTCTGCGACTATGTCAGAGATAAAGCCAGGTTTTGCGCGTGACTGGGTCGAATTCACAGATCCCAATGATGAAGAAGAAATTTTTAAGTGCGATTTGACCTGGCTCACCTCTTTCTGGACCTGTATCTACGGCGATGGCTGTAAAGGTGTCTTTAAAGATCGCCCTAACGATGGATGCTGCACTGAGGGTGCGATGTATTCAGATGAGGACGATGAAGAGCGCGTACGTAAAGCTGCCGAATTTCTAACTCCTGAGATGTGGCAATTTTATGAAGAGGCTCGCCCCAAGAAGCCGGGCGGACAACTTCGCATTACAGATTTAGATGAAGATAAAGATCGTAAGACTCGCACAATTAACGATGCCTGCATCTTCCTCAACCGCAAAGGCCATGAAGCACCTGGGTTTACCGGTTCCTTTGGTTGCGTTCTGCACCACTTAGCCCAAAAGCGTGGCATGCACTTTGTTGATACAAAACCAGATGTCTGCTGGCAACTTCCACTTCGTAGAAGTTTTGAAACTCGCGAAGTCGGCGAGCGCGAATATTCAGTAACAGTCATTGGTGAATATGAACGACTTGGTTGGGGCGATGGTGGCGATGACTTTGATTGGTACTGCACAAGCAATACTGATGCGCACGTCGGTAGCGAACCTGTTTACATCTCCAATAAAGCAGAACTTCAGAAGTTGATGGGCGAGGCTGCCTACGCTGTCTTGGCCGAACATTGCGATCGCCGCGTTCAGGGTATTCGTGATGCGCAAGCGCGCTCACTTCCGCTCTTCGTTATTCAACACCCAGCCACTCTCGCAGCCGGCAAATAGTCAGTCCTCTCCCCTAACCTACGTCTATGGCCAAGGTTGAAAAGGATCCCTTCCGTTGCTCCGAATGCGGATGGACATCTCAGAAATGGGTTGGACGATGCGGTGAGTGTCAGGCTTGGGGATCTGTTGAAGAGTTAGCTGCTCCTAAGAAACTCTCACTCGTTGCCGGTTCTGTAACATCTAAGGCAACTCCTATCGGTGACGTCGATCTTTCGGCGGCGCGCGCTCGTGCAACTGGTGTCTCTGAACTCGATCGCGTTTTGGGTGGCGGATTAGTTCCCGGCGCTGCCATCTTGCTCGCTGGCGAACCTGGCGTTGGCA
Organism: Streptomycetaceae bacterium; assembly: GCA_027486075.1. Taxonomy (GTDB): domain Bacteria; phylum Actinomycetota; class Actinomycetes; order Nanopelagicales; family Nanopelagicaceae; genus Planktophila. Next base: position 3,651 of record JAIXPU010000066.1, read on the forward strand.
AATCAACTCTTCTCTTATCTGTTGCTGCGCAGAGCGCCGCTAAAGGAATTCCTGCTCTCTACATTTCTGGCGAAGAGTCTGCGTCCCAAGTGCGACTTCGCGCCGAACGTATTAAGGCCGTTGATCCACAACTATTTCTCGCCTCTGAAACAGATTTAGGCGCAGTCATTGCACATATCGATGCAGTAAAGCCAGAACTTCTCATCATCGACTCAGTGCAGACAATTGGTTCTTCTGCAGCAGATGGTTCTCC
>JAIXPU010000074.1 GCA_027486075.1 Streptomycetaceae bacterium
AGTAGCAATTTTCGCCCTCGACTATGCCAAAATGCGAACATGAAACAGTGGTCATATATGGCGATGCTCATATTTACCTTCTGCGGCTCCGCCTGGCTCGAGATTTATCTCAAGACTGGTGTGCTCCGTCGCATCAAACGCGTTGCTATCAGCGTTCTGCCTATCAGTGTGCTCTTCCTTGCGTGGGATGCTTATGCGATTGCGCAGGGACATTGGTTCTTTGATCGCGAGCAAATCCTGGGAATTTATGGACCGCTCAATATTCCACTTGAAGAGTATCTCTTCTTCATGATTATTCCGATGGCCGCTATCTTTACTATTGAGGGCGTAACAAAAGTGAAACCTCATTGGCGAAAGGATGAGTTCGGCGAATGATCTACTCTGATATTGCAATTACGGCTTTCTCTCTTGCAGTCATGAATGACCTATTCGGCTTTAAGACTTCGCTTTTGACTCGCCCTGCATTTTGGACTTCTTATGCAATTATCCTGCCATTCCAATTCTTAACAAATTGGTGGCTGACTTCTCGCAACATCGTGATGTATGACCCTGAAGCCATCGTCGGTCTTCGCTTCTTCTCAGCACCTGCTGAAGATGTTCTCTTTGGCTTCGCGCTTTTATTGAGCGTGATGGGGCTATGGGAAGTCTGGGGACGTAAAGGTTTTCAGCGCCACTAAGGTAACGCCGCAAAAAATTACTTAGTTGAATTAGCTGTGGGCCGCAGCAACTGCTGCGTACATGATCTTTCCTTCATGCACATTCAGTCCTGCAGCTAAACCTGCATCATCTTCCATCGCTTTCTGCCAACCTTTATTTGCAAGCGCCATTGAATACTTGAGTGTGGCATTTGAAAGCGCAGCTGTCGATGTTGCTGGAACTGCGCCCGGCATATTTGCAACGCAGTAATAGAGAGAGTTATGAACCTTAAATGTTGGATCTGCGTGAGTTGTTGCATGAGATCCCTCAAAGCAACCACCTTGATCGATTGCAACATCTACCAATACTGAGCCTGGCTTCATCTTCGCAACCATTGCATCGGTAACAAGCTTTGGCGCAGCAGCTCCAGGAATAAGAACTCCACCCACAACTAAGTCAGCCTGTAGGCAGTGTTCTTCAATCGCATATGGAGAAGATGCAACAGTCTTAACCTGTCCATGGAACATCTCATCGATTTCGCCAAGGCGCTTGAGATTGATGTCGAGCAGGGTGACATCTGCGCGCAGACCAATAGCCATCGCTGCAGCTGATACTCCAACGCTTCCGCCACCGAGAATGACAACTTTTCCAGGAGCAACTCCTGGTACTCCACCGAGCAATACGCCGCGTCCGCCATTAGGGCGTTGCAGCGCTGCCGCACCCACTTGAATCGACATACGTCCAGCAACTTCAGACATTGGCGCTAAGAGTGGAAGGAAGCGATTTACTTCAACAGTTTCGTAGGCAATCGCTGTGATCCCTGATTTCACAATTGCATTTGTGCATTCGCGAGAAGCTGCTAAGTGCAGATAGGTAAAGAGAATCTGACCCTTTCGCATGCGGTGATATTCCTCAGCGATTGGTTCCTTGACCTTAATAATCATCTCGGACTTCGCCCATACTTCATCGGCGGTATCGAAGATTGTCGCCCCAGCTTTTACATATTCGCTATCGGTGATTGACGAACCAAGCCCTGCGCCCTTTTCAACAAAGACTGTGTGGCCTGCAAGGACTAGAGAGTGAACTCCTGCCGGTGTATTTGAAACTCGAAATTCATTATTTTTAACTTCTTTTGGAATACCGACAAGCACCATTAACTCCTTAGTCGACGCTGACTGATTGGGACTTAACCGATGCTACTCCTAGAGCGCACGAAAATGAAAAAGCAGTCCACTTTCTGGTTTTAGGACAGGTAACTGCAGGCCGATATGCGCGAAGTGATCGCCAGTCATGGTGACAGTTGGCCACCACCCTGGTCCGTGCTTTTGCATAAAGTCAGCAGAACTTAACTCTTCCACTACTGTGACTTGATAAACACTCTCTTTATCGAGGCCATCAAAAGTTGCTAGCTGTGGTCCAAAAGTATCAAGGGTCGATAACTGCATATAAGTAAAGATTGCTTCTTTCTTATCCTGCGCGACCGTGCCATAGAGATATGCGCTTCCGACGATTTCATCGCTGCGCACAACAGTTCCTGAATGTAGAAGTCCGCGGTGTTTCTTGTAGAAATCTACATATGCCTTCAAGACTTTTGTCTCTTCTGCATCTGCCTCGCTGATATTCCACTCGATTCCAGCGTGGCCAAAGAGCGCATTGAGAGCTCTAAAACTAATCGAATGAGTGCGATGAGTTTGATGACTGACTGTTGGACCGATGTGTGTTCCTAGGAATTCAGGTGGAATCACTAGCCCTGTCCAACGCTGAATCGGCTGGCGTTCAAGCGCATCATTCTGATCAGAGGTCCAGAAACGATCCGCATGTTCAATCATTCCTAGATCTACTCGACCGCCACCTGATGAGCAGGATTCAATTTCAAGACCCGGATGGCGGCGCTTAAGTTCATCAAAAAATCGGTAGATGGCTTCGGTCTGCTTATGTACAACAGGGCGGCCATCAGAGATGGGATCGGTCAGATGACGGTTGTGATCCCACTTAATGTAGGCAATGTTATTTTCAGTAAGGACTGCATCAATCTGTGTCAGTACGTGGTTATACGCGCCTTCTTTAGTCAGATCGAGAACCTGCTGCCAACGACCTTCTACCGGAATACGCCCTGGCTCTTGCAAGATCCAATCAGGATGTGCGCGATAAATATCTGAATCACGATTGACCATTTCGCCCTCAAACCAGAGGCCAAACTCAATACCTTTATCGTTGATGTATTTGATGATTGGTCCTAAGCCATTTGGCCAAGCCTCTTTCGAAACTACCCAATCCCCTAGCCCTGACTTGTCATCACGGCGGGATCCAAACCATCCATCATCGAGTACAACGCGCTCTACGCCAATTTCAGCTGCCTTGTCAACAATCTTACGAATTCCATCTTCGTTGTGATTGAAGTAGACCGCTTCCCACATATTTAAAGTCAACGGACGTGGTTTCTTCTTTGTAATGTGGTTACTGCGAGATCTAATCCATGTGTAATGGTTATTGGTTACTCCATCTAAACCACGGTCACTAAATGTTGCCACCGCTCGTGGGGCTTTGTAGATCTGCCCCTTCTTGAGAATGATTTCACCTGGCAAGAGATATTCGCCAGCACCAATTGATTTATGTCCATCAATCAATCGCTCTACATGCGCAACATTGTTACCGCTCCATGACATAGCAAGCGACCACGCTTCTCCGTGGCGGAAACCTGTACCGTGGTTGAGAGCTACTTGAGTAATTGTGTAATCGTGGCCTGATCTTCCTTCAAAACCTTCTCTGCTGGTGAGCCCATAACCAATGGTGCGACGTTGTGGTTGACGCTCTTTGGTCCAGTGGCCATAGAAATCTAAGACTTCATCAGCTTGTTCAGCAAGAGGTAGCCAGTAAAGGAATTGCTCGAGAAAGTAATCACCCTCAGCAACATTCTTTACTTCAGCATCCATCAACAATATATCTGACTCTGTCAGCGTATATGTCATAGATATTTCAAGGCCAGCGATTACATCTTCAAACTCGACAGTAAGTGTCTGGTCCTTCTGAGACAGGTTCTTTACTGTGAAGTTATTTGATGCACTTATTCCGCCACGATGTCCGCGCAGAGCAGGATGGCCAGACCACCCACGTGAATGCTCGCGCAGCACCAGATTACCTACCGCGTAGTCGAGGCCACCATGAGCAGAGGACCTGCGCAGAGCTGAGTCAATAGATTTTTCAAATTCAGAACTTAGGTTGCCAATCTTTTTTCCCCAATAAAGGATTGAAAGAGAGTCTGCCTCTCGCTCAAAAATAATAGAAGAGCGCGATTGGCTGAGGTGATTCATGGGTGAATCCTACCGATAGCTCTGGAGTGAAAATAGAGCTTTGTCATACTCTTTCTCAATGGCTTCTAAGACCAAACTCCTCTTGATTGGAATTGATGGTCTTATGCTCCAGCGAGCTATCGATTCAGGACGAGCCAAGACCCTGGCGCATCTTCGCGGAAATTCATTTTTCAGCGAAATGATTGTGGATCTGCCGACTGTATCTGGCCCAAGTTGGACAACCCTGTTGACTGGTGTTACTCAAAGTACTCATTGCGTAATCGATAATGATTTCAAGGAACATAAGCTAGCCAGCGCTCCAGACTTCTTAACGTTAGCAACCAGAAAATTCCCTGAAATCAAAACCTTTGCGGCTGCTGGTTGGCCGCCCTTAATCGACCCAAACGATATCGGTCCTGTAATTGCAACTCGAGCAGAAGATCAGCAATCAGGTAAACACTCTATCTTTGTCAGAGATGGCGAGACCAACGGGTATGAATCAGTTGATGTAGAAGTTGCACATGCAACGGTAAGAGAGATTCATGAGTCTGGACCTGATCTCAGTTTTGTCTATTTCTGTGGCGCTGACGAAGCCGGCCATCAATATGGAACCGTCGAAGGAAAGTACTTTGATGCCATTGAACGGATTGATTTACTTGTCGAAGCGCTACAGCAGGTAGTACGGAATAGGTGCGATAAGTTCCAAGAAAAATGGCTCATCGTTATAACTACAGATCATGGCCACCGCGATGAAGGTGGACACGGTGGAGATAGCAGTCAAGAACGCGCATCATTTTTGATTGCTCACGGGATTGGAAGAGAACACCCATCTTGGCCAGCGAATATCAAGCCTGAAGAGTTAGTCGGCCAAATTCTGGCGACGATATAAGATTGGTGCTGACGAGGCGGTAGCTCAGTTGGTTAGAGCCCCGAACTCATAATCC
>JAIXPU010000024.1 GCA_027486075.1 Streptomycetaceae bacterium
TGCGATGAGTATCGGAGCGATACCTGCAACCATGAGTACAGAATATGGGAAGATGCGCATATGACACTAGTACTTGCAGCGACTCCACTAGGAAATCCGCTCGATGCAAGCGCACGTCTGAAGAAAGCAATTGAAAGCGCTGAAATCATCGCTGCTGAAGATTCTCGTCGTTTTCATCGTCTTGCATCTGATCTTGAGGTGACATTTACTGCTCGCATCATCTCTTTCTTTGAAGGAAATGAGAAAGAACGTACTGCTGAAATTCTCTCTCTCCTCCGTGAAGGAAAAGAGGTATTGGTAGTCACAGATGCAGGCATGCCAACAATCAGCGACCCTGGTTTTCGTCTGATGCGCGATGCCATCACTGAAAATCTTCCCACTGTTGTAATCCCTGGACCAAGTGCGCCAACTATGGCGATTGCGCTCTCTGGTCTACCTACAGATCGCTTTACCTTTGAAGGTTTTGCTCCACGTGCACAAGGTGCCCGAAATACCTTCTACGAGAAGTTACGTTTTGAAGAGCGCACCATGGTTATCTTTGAAGCTCCTCACCGTCTTCACGAATCACTAGTTGAAGCAGCTGAAGTTCTAGGTGGTACTCGCCGCGCTGCCATCTGCCGCGAAATGACGAAGACATATGAAGAGACGATTCGCGGCTCTCTTGCAGAGCTCATTACCTGGTCCGATTCCCGCGAAGTACTTGGCGAAATCACATTGGTAATTGCCGGCGTTGAAGAGGGAAGCCAGAGTAAGAGCGCCGATGATGCAGTGGCGCGAGTTCGTGAATATGAGCAAGCTGGCATGGATCGCAAGGCTGCGATTGCGACAGTAGCCGAAGAACTTAGCCTGCCCAAGAAGATCGTTTATGCAGCGGTAGTCGATGCGAATAAGATGAGCAGATGAAATCCTTCTACCTCACTACGCCCATTTACTATGTAAATGATGCGCCGCATATTGGCCATGCGTATACAACGGTGGCAGGAGATGTTCTTACTCGCTGGCATCGCCAACGTGGCGAATCAGTCTGGTTCTTAACTGGCACAGATGAACACGGCCAGAAGGTCATGCGTACTGCGGAACAAAACAACGTTGCTCCACAAGCATGGGTCGATAAGTTAGTTGCCGACGCGTGGAAACCCAACTGGACTGCGCTCAATATTGCCAACGATGACTTCATCCGCACGACAGAGCCCCGCCATACAGAGCGCGTACAGAAATTTCTACAATCTTTAAAAGATTCCGGCCATATCTATGCAGGTAAGTACGAAGGCCCTTACTGCGTTGGTTGTGAAGAATTTAAGCTACCTGGAGATTTAATCGATGCTGATGGCGAAAAGCTATGCCCAATTCATAGCAAGCCCATCGAGATGGTCAATGAAAATAACTGGTTCTTTAAACTCTCTGAATTTACTCAAGCACTTCTTGATCACTACAAGAAGAACCCAGAAGCTTGCCAACCTGAAAGTGCGCGCAACGAAGTAATTGCATTCCTTGAAGGCGGCGTCTCTGACCTATCAATTTCTCGCTCTACCTTTGATTGGGGTATTCCTGTTCCGTGGGATACCGATCAAGTTGTCTACGTTTGGTTTGATGCTCTGCTCAACTACGCAACTGCAGTAGGCCTAACAGATGCTCCCGACTCTGAAGGTGGCAAGAAGTTTGCCGCGACTTGGCCTGCTGATGTGCACTTAGTTGGAAAAGATATCTTGCGCTTTCATGCGGTGATTTGGCCTGCGATGTTGATGGCTGCCGGCATTGATATTCCTAAGAAAGTTTTTGCCCACGGCTGGTTATTGGTGGGTGGCGAGAAGATGAGCAAGTCAAAGCTCACCGGTATCGCACCTTCTGATATCACCGACCACTTTGGCGTTGATGCCTTCCGTTATTACTTCTTACGCGCTATTCCATTTGGCTCTGATGGATCTTTCTCTTGGGAAGATATGAGCGCGCGCTATACCTCTGAACTTGCCAATGACTTTGGCAATCTGGCTTCACGTTCTGCTGCCATGATTGAAAAGTACTGTGGCGGCAAAGTCCCTGCAGTTGCTAAAGATGCAGCTTTGGCAGAAGCGCTCACTGCAACTGTTGAAAAGTGCGATGCAGCCATGGTTGCTCTCGATTTCCAGGGTGGCATCAATGCGGTGATGGATTTCTGCAAGCAGGTCAATGGATTCGTCACAATCAAAGAACCTTGGATTCTCGCTAAAGATCCTGCCAATCAAGCAGTTCTAGAAGAAGTTCTCTATAACACCGCTGAATCACTGCGCGCTCTGGCAGTTCTGCTGCATCCAGTAATGCCAGCAACAACTGAAATCTTGTGGGAATCACTCGGTGCGAAAGCTGCGCTCGGTGAAATTGGCGCACAACCAATCAGCGGCGTTGCAACATGGGGACAGCTACCGCCAGGTGCAACTGTCACAAAGACGCCAGTTCTCTTTCCGCGGTTAGAAGTTAAAGAGTAATTTTCTATGGCTGATCGCCACAACCGCGATATAGATCGCGAGCAAGCTCCGCTACCCGAAGCGCTCCCTGTTCCAACAGTTGATGCACATGCGCATATCGAGATTGTGACCAATGAAGCGCCTGATTCAGATGCAGTAAGAAAAGTCTTAGATGATGCGAAATCAGTCAATGTAGATCGCATTGTGCAGGTGGGTTATTCAGCTGAGCAATCGCAGTGGTGTGTTGATATGGCAAATGCCTTTCCTGGCAGAGTACTTGCTGCCGTTGCGTTACACCCCAATGAAGCGCCAGTAGTTACAGATCTTGAAGCCGATTGGGCAATCATCGAGAAGCTGGCCCAAGAACCGCGAGTACGCGCTATCGGAGAAACTGGCCTTGATTACTTTCGCACACCGCCAGAGCTACGAAAGCGCCAGCAAGATTCTTTTAAATGGCATATTGATTTAGCGAAGCGGACCAATAAAGCGCTGGTAATCCACGACCGTGATTCACATGAGGATGTTCTCTCTGTGCTTCTTGAAGTAGGAGCCCCAGAAAAAACTGTCTTTCATTGTTTCTCAGGCGATGTAGAGATGGCAAAGATTTGTATTGATCGCGGCTACATTCTCTCTTTTGCCGGAACAATGACATTTAAGAACGCGCCAGCGTTAAGGGATGCAGTAAAGCTCGTTCCGCATGACCAACTTCTGGTTGAGACAGATTCACCATTCTTGGCGCCGATGCCTCATCGCGGGGCCCTCAATACTCCGGCGCAGATCGCCAACATCGTTCGCGCAATGGCGGCAGAGCGCAATGAAGATGTAGCAGAGCTCGCGACAGCGCTTTCAGATAACGCAGAACGTATCTTCGGGTCTTTCGCATGAGTTTGCTGGGAGCGGGAGAAATACGCGAACTTGCAGCCACACTCGATCTCAAACCATCTAAATCACTCGGTCAAAATTTTGTTCATGATGGCAATGTCTGCCGAAAGATTGTTCGCACAGCAGGGGTCACTTCAACCGATATCGCACTTGAGATTGGCCCCGGATTAGGTTCGCTTACTTTGGCGATGCTGGAAGAGGCCCAATCTGTCATCGCAGTTGAGATTGATGCTCGCCTTGCCGGGCAACTACCAATTACCGTTGCAGCTCACACAGATCGCGCCCATCAGCTTACTGTCATCAATGAAGATGCGCTCACTTTAAAAGCGTTACCAGCAGATCCAACTGTGTTGGTTGCCAACCTTCCTTACAACGTCTCTGTCCCTGTCTTCTTGCATCTGCTTGAAATTCTTCCTTCACTTCGCAGCGGTGTTGTTATGGTGCAGGCAGAAGTTGCAGATCGCCTGGCTGCCAA